>CALYAH010000091.1 GCA_944393455.1 uncultured Clostridia bacterium | reverse complement strand
ATATACTTTATGTTAGGATTTACAATACTAATTACAATGGCAGGAGGATTAGTTCTAATTAAGAAGTATGTATTATAAGAAAAATGTCGTTATTTAGAAAATAACTAAATAGCGGCATTTTTTTATGGTATAGGAAAAATTACTTTTTTCTATACCATAAAAGTCGTTTTAAGATAAAAATGCTGAATAATAACAATAAATTGTGGAAAAATAAATTTGCAAAATGATAGAAAATATAGTAGAATAGAAACGGAATTTATTGGAAAATGAGAGGAAGTTATTATAAATGAAAATAGAGTTAGAACAATTGACACAAGAAGTGGAAAAAGAGATAAAACCAATATTTGAAAAGATAGATGAAATTTGTGAAAAAAATAGTAGTAAAGTGTTAAAGGCATTTCAAGAATGTGATTTACAAGAACAACACTTAAACTCGTATACTGGCTATGGAATAGATGAACCAGGAAGAGACAAAATAGAAGAAATTTATAGTCATATTTTTAAAGCAGAAGATGCTTTAGTAAGAACTCAGATGATCTCAGGAACACATGCATTATATATTACATTATCAGCGTTATTAAGACCAAATGATACAATGATAAGTATTACGGGAGAACCATATGACACTTTACAAACTATTATAGGAATAGGAGAAAAACCTAAAAAAAGTTCTTTAATAACATATGGAATAAAATACGAGCAAATTGATCTAATAGATAATGATTTTGATATAGAAAAAATAAAAGAAAGATTTTCTAAAAACGATATTAAATTAGTAGAAATACAAAGGTCAAGAGGATATTCTACAAGAAAAAGTCTAACTATCGAAAAAATTGAAAAAGCAATTAAAGCAATAAGAGAAGTAAATAAAGAAGTTATAATAATGGTAGACAATTGCTATGGAGAGTTTGTAGAAGAAAGAGAACCAATAGAAATAGGTGCCGACATTACAGTAGGTTCACTAATGAAAAACTTAGGAGGAGGAATTGCAAATACTGGTTCATACATAGTAGGAAAAGCAGATTTAATTGAATTATGTGCAGAAAGATTTATAGCACCAGGAGTAGGAAAAGAAATTGGACCATCTTTAAATCAAAATCCATTACTATTAAAAGGATTATTCTTTGCACCATCAGTAGTAGCAAGTAGTGTGAAATCAATGGTATTTGCAAGTAGAATATTAGAAAAATTAGGATATAATGTAGAACCAAAATATAATGAACCAAGAACAGATATTGTTCAAACAGTAGCACTTGGAGAAGAAGAAAAATTGATAAAATTTTGCCAAGGAATACAAAAGGGATCACCAATTGATTCAAATGTTTTACCATATCCAGGACCAATGGCAGGATATCCAAATGATGTTATTATGGCAGCAGGAACTTTTACACAAGGTTCAACAATAGAACTTAGTTGTGATGGACCAATAAGACCGCCATATATAGCTTATATGCAAGGAGGACTTACTTACCAATATGGAAAACTAGGTATTTTAAAAGCAATTGAATATATGCAAAAATAAAAGAATAGGAGATAGATAAAATGAAAGTAGTTATTACATTATTAGTATTGATTGTTTTAGTAACCTTAATTTTAATATTTGGAGGAAGAGCACAAAGAATTGAAAATAGAAGAATTGAAAAAGAAAGAAAAAAAGCGGAGAAAGAGGCTAAAAAAGCTATAAAACAAGAAAGAAAGAACATCAAAAAAGTAAATAATAATTACGCAGACTTATTTAAAGAGCAAGAAGAAAGCAAGGTAGAAGACTGGAACAAACAAGAAGAAATAGGAATGCAACAAGAATCTTTTTTAGATAATATGGTGGAATCAGCTGATATGCCAGTAAAAGATGAGGACGATTTTGAATTACCTATGGATACAGAAGATTATGTTGATATTAATGATTCATATGAAGAAAATGAAGATATAACAACAGAGCCTGAAATAGAAGATAAAAATTATGAAGAAAATAATGAACTAATAAAAGAAAATGATGGAGAACAAGAATATAAAGAAGAAGATTTAGGAATTAAATTCTTGTTTGATGAAGAAAAGAATCAACCATCTGTAGAAGATGAATTAGAAAGATATATCAAAGAAGCACAAGCTAATGACATAGGTTATTTAAATGGAGATGAACCAGAAAAGGAGAAAGAAGAAAAAATAGAAAAAGTAGAAGAAATAGAGAAAGTAGAGGAAGAAAAACCAACTACTAAAAAGACAAGCAAATCACCGGCAAAAAAATCAACTACAAAGAAAACAACTAAAAAAGAAGAAAAGTAAAGAAAGGACGAACATGAAGGTTGTAGTAATAGGAGGAGGGCCAGCTGGAATGATGGCAGCAATTACGGCCAGCCAAAATGGAAACCAAGTAACAATTGTTGAAAAGATGCAATCATTAGGAAGAAAGTTGCTCATAACAGGTAAAGGAAGATGTAATATTACATCTTCTTTAGATATGGACGAATTTATTAAAAATACGCCAGGAAATGGGATGTTTTTATATAGTTGTTATAAACAATTTACTAATCAAGATATAATTTCGTTTTTAAAAGAACAAGGATTAGAAGTAAAAGAAGAAAGAGGGAATAGGATTTTTCCAGTAACAGATAAATCTCTAGATGTTCTAAAATGTTTTACTAATAAAATAAAAGAACTTAATATAGAAATAAAATATAATACTTCTGTGAAAAAAATTATAGTAGAAGAAAACAAAGTTACAGGAGTAAAAACAAACAAAGGAGAATTAAAAGCAGACAAAGTAATTTTAGCCACTGGAGGAAAAAGCTATCCTTTAACAGGTTCAACAGGAGATGGATATGAGTTAGCAAAAGAGTTGGGACATACTGTTACAAAAATAAAACCTTCACTTGTACCATTAGAAATTCACGATAAAAACCTATGCAAGGAATTACAAGGATTAAGCCTAAGAAATATAAATATACAAATAAAAGATATAGAAAAAAATAAAAATATATACGAAGACTTTGGAGAAATGTTATTTACTCATTTTGGTGTATCAGGTCCAACCATTTTAAGTTCTTCAGCACACTTGGTAAGATATAAAGACATAGAAGAAAAAATGAGAAAAAGAAAAATAATTCTAACAATTGATTTTAAACCAGCACTTACAGAAGAAAGATTAGATAATAGGATTTTAAGAGATTTTGATGCTCAAAAAAATAAGCAATTTAAAAACAGTTTAGATGCTTTATTACCACAAAAATTAATCCCTATAATAATTGAAAAAAGTGAAATTAATCCGAATAAAAAAGTGAATGAAGTAACAAAAGAAGAAAGAAAAAAATTGGTACAAATGCTTAAAAAATTTGAAATAGAAATACAAAAATTTAGACCAATTGAAGAAGCAATTATAACTAGTGGAGGAATTAATATAAAAGAAATTAATCCAAAAACTATGGAATCTAAAATTATTAAAGGATTATATTTTGCAGGAGAAATTATAGATGTAGACAGCTACACAGGAGGATTTAATTTGCAGATAGCATATTCAACAGGATATGTGGCAGGATTATCATAAAATAGCTACATCCAAAAAAGATAGGAGGCAAAATGAAAGAATTTGTAACAATAGAAGAAAATGTAAGAACTGAAATTGTAGAGAAGAAATCAAAATTTATTGTTAACCTATTTTACATAGAAAGTAGTGATGAAGCAGAAAAAATCATAAAAGAGACAAGGAAAAAATATTTTGATGCTAGACATAATTGCATAGCATATAGGGTAATAGATAAAGAACAACTTATTGAAAAATCAAGTGATGATGGAGAACCATCTGGAACAGCAGGGGCTCCAATGTTAAATATTTTACAGAAGAACAACTTGGTTAATGTATTAATTATTGTAACTAGATATTTTGGCGGAATTTTGTTAGGTACGGGAGGACTGGTTAGAGCATATTCTAACAGTTTATTAAAAGCAATAGAAGAAGGTAAAAAAGTACAAAAATGTCTAGGAGAGCAGTTAGAAGTAACTTTAGAATATAATGAATTTGAAAATTTTAAGTATTATTGTAAAAATAGTAATATAAATATAGTAGATTCAGAATACAGAGAAAATATTGTATGTAAAATAGAATTAGAAGAAGATGAAAAACAGAATATGCTGAAAAACTTTGAAACAAAAAAGATAAAATTAAAAGAAATAAAAGAATTATCTAAAAAATATATAACGAAAAGTATATTAAAATAGAACTTTCACAAAACAAATGGAAAAAAATACCAAAAAATATTGATAATCCCAATCTAAAGTATTATAATTTGAATTGTAAAAAATTTACAGCAAAAATATTTTAGGAGGGGAAATATGAAAGAAAAGATTTCTGTTTTAATAGCAGATGATAATCAAGATTTTAGCCATACGTTATCAAGCTATATAAATTCTCAAGAAGATATGGAAGTAATAGGAATGGCGAAGGATGGAAATGAAGCAATAGAAATGATAAATAACATAACACCTGATATAGTCTTATTAGATGTCATAATGCCACATCTTGATGGATTAGGAGTATTAGAAAAAATAAATGCAATAAAAAGTAATAAAAAACCATTATGCATTATGCTTTCAGCTGTTGGACAAGACAAAATAACACAAAAAGCAATATTATTAGGAGCAGAGTATTATGTAGTAAAACCTTTTGATATAGAATTATTAATTAAAAGAATGAGAGAAATAAAATTCTTTAAACCAGGTCAAGTTACAGATAATTTTATTACAAAAGAGCCAAGACAACAATATATTGATATTTCTAGAGAAGATAGTAAAAAAGAAGAAAATTTAGAAGCTTTAGTTACTAATATTATTCACGAAGTTGGTGTGCCAGCTCATATTAAAGGCTACCAATATTTAAGAGAAGCAATTATGATGGTAGTTAATGATATAGATGTTATTAATCAAATTACAAAAAGCTTGTATCCCAAAATTGCTTTTAAATTTAATACAACACCAAGTCGTGTAGAAAGAGCAATACGTCATGCAATTGAAGTAGCATGGGGAAGAGGTCAACAAGAAGTTGTTGAAAATATATTTGGATATACTATTTCAGCAGCTAAAGGCAAGCCAACAAATAGTGAATTTATCGCAATGATTGCTGATAAGCTAAGACTAGAATTAAAGAGTGCATAATAAAATAAACTTCCAAGATTTATTGATTAATATTTTGAAATGTTAATCAGTAAAAATTGGAGGTTTTTTTCGTGAAATTTATTTTATTTACTAAACAATAAAGTAAAAATACACTATACTATAAATATAAAAAATATTTGGATTAGTAGGTGTAACTACATAAGCAATAAAAAAGTGAGCATTTTGTTCCGCCTGGCGGATGGTTATTAATCATTCATGTGGCAATCATTTTGTGGTTTCTTCCAAATTGACACTACCGAAACAAGAATATCGTTTTACATGGTGCATTCTTTGTGATATAATGATAATTGTAAAATTGAAAGGGATGTGAAAAAAACATGGTTATAACGAGAATGCATACTTTAGAAACAGTTGGATTAACGATATTTCTATTAATAGTAGCGCCATTTATAGAAAATTTTGTGCCTATTGGCAGCTTTATTATTACTTGTCAAACTATAATTATTTTATATTTTACTTTTAAATGGATAAGAGAAATATTTACAAAGGATTACAGTACGCATGAAAGTCTAGATTTAAGTATCTTTCTTAAAATATTTGTTATTATATGGACTATTGCAAGTGTTGCTAATTTGGCCATAGAAATTCAAAGTGTATCTTATTTTAAAAATAGCTATGACACGAAAGTAGAAGAAATAGAAACAAATGATAGATATGATAATGATGAGTGGGGAGAGCATTTTCGTAATGAAGCGCTAATGGATGCAAGAAAATCTTATGAAGAGCTAGTAAATCCCCATATAAAATGGTTGTTGTTGTCAATTATTATGCTTTTACCAGTCGTACAAGGCATAATATATGTGATATTTTACAAGAAATATGAGAAAGATAAAATGAATTTAGCAGTACAAAATAATCAGTAATTGAAAAAGTAATTTAATTTGATGAAAAATAAGCGAGAGTTTACAAATGTATTCCTTCGCTTATTATTTTTTAAAAATCAATATAATAGAAAAAATTGTATAACTTTAAAAAATGTGGAAAAACTAATACAAATACATATTTTTAGAGGAGGTACAAATGAACCAAAGTAATTTAAAAAACATGGTGGTGTTAAAAAACTTACCATCTAATTTGGTAGAAGAAGCAATTGTTATTTTAAAAAGTAACAAAAAAGTGAAAAAATTAGAAAAAATAGAAAAAGCAAAAGTAACAGAAAATGCATCAGGAGATAAAAAAGAAAATGAATATATCGTTAAAGAAGCGGAGATGTTAATTTCAAATTATATTTCATCTTTAGAAGAAAAAAAAGAACAAAAAAATTTAAATAATCAAAAGGTCGGTAAAAAATATAAGAAATTAAAGGTATATGCTTATATTTCTAGTTTGTTAATTGTAATAGAAAGTATTTTTCTAATTATTAGATAATGAATAAAACACGTTTTCCTAACATATAGTTTACAAAGAAACTAAGGAAGAGGTGTTTTTTTAATGGAGAGAACAATATCAGTAGAAGAAAAAATAAGACGAGCTGAGCAAATATATGAAAGAAGAAAACAAGGTAATACAAGACCGGTAGCGACTGTTAGTGTAAACCAAGAGAAAAAAGATATTAAATTACTAAGAAAAATGATAATTCAGATTTTAGTATGTATATCAATATATTTAGTAATTTATGCTATACAAAATAATGAATATGTTTTTTCGGAAGATTTTACAAATAAAGCAAATAAAATATTATCTTATGATACTAATTTTTTAGAACTTTATCAGAATATAAAAAATCAAATACAATCATTTTTTCAAGGACAAGAAGAGGAAGAAGTAAAGCAAGAAGAAAATGTGGTGCAAAATGGTATTGGAGGAGCAGACGAAACATTAGAACAAAATGTAGCAGAACAAGGTGAGATATCTGAACAAGTAGAACAGGAGGAAAAGGTATTAACACAGGAAGAGCAGGATGTCCAAAATGTAAAAAATACTACTACTTTCATAAAACCAGTAGAAGGAGTTATTAGTTCGAAATTTGGGGTAAGAGAGACAGCTACAGGAAATGTACCAAAAAATCATACTGGAACAGATATTGCGGCAAATTTAGGAACAAAAATAAAGTCAGCGACAGAAGGGGAAGTGGTTTTAGCATCAGAAGAAGGAGATTATGGCAAACATTTAAAAATACAAATAGGTGAAGTTAGTGTGATTTATGCACATTGTAATGCTTTATATGTAAAACAAGGAGATAGGGTAGTACAAGGTCAGGAAATTGCAGAAGTTGGATCGACAGGAAATTCAACAGGGCCACATTTACACTTTGAAATAAGGATATCAGAAAGAAAAGTAGATCCAGAAAGTATTCTAGAGTTGTAAAGGAGAGAAAATATGCGATTTAAAATTGATTTTAAAATATTCCTGTTTCTAATTCTATTCTATTTTACAAGACAAGTAGAAACGTATGTTATGATTTTGTTTTTTGCCTTTATTCACGAAATAGGGCATTTATTAATGGGATTATTGATGGGAATGAGACCTAATAAAATAGAGATAAAACCATATGGAGTTAGTATTTCTTTCAAAATAAAACCAAAAGATTATAATCAAAAAATATTAGAAGGAAATAGACTACAAATAAAGAAAATATTAATTGCAATGGCAGGACCGTTAACAAATTTTATAATTATGAATATTGCAACTAATTTACCAATTGGAATATTTTCTAAGATGATGATAATTTATTCAAATTTATTGCTAATTATTTTTAATCTAATTCCTATTTATCCATTAGATGGAGGAAGAATATTAAAAGCGTTTTTACATATTTTGGTTGGAAAAAGGAAAGCAGAAAAATATAGCAATAACAGTTCTTTTATTATTTTGATAGCTCTAACATTTTTAGCAAGTATTGGAGTATATTACATAAAAAATGTTTCTATATTTATTATAATTATGTTTTTGTGGATTTTATATATACAAGAAGATTTGATATATAGAAGGCGAAATAGAATTTATAATTTAATAGAAAAAACTATTGAAATTGAAGGAAATAAATAGTAAACTAATACTAGAGATAAAAAAGGAGAATGCAAAGGATGAAAAACTTTTTTAAAAGCCAAAAAGGTGTTAATTTAATTTCATTATCGATAGCAGTTATTATGATATTAATTATAACAAATGTGATATTGTATAATGTAAAAAATAATTTAGGTGTTGAAAAGTTACAAAATATGCAAGCGGATATTGAAAATTTAAGGGACAAGATTTCCACTTTTTATGCACAAAATGGAAAGATACCAGCTAGTATAGAATATACCAATATAGGACATATAGAAAGTGCAGGACTTATAAGTACAGAAGTAGATACCGGGAAATTTTATGTGATTGATCTATCAGCTATTGACAATTTAACTTTGAATTATGGAGAAGACTATAAAAAGATAAAATCAGGAGAGGCTTCGACAAGTGAACAAATAAATGCTTTAGTTGATTTATATATTATTAATGAAACAAGTCATAATATATTTTTTGTAAGAGGAATTGAATATGATAATGAGTGGTTTTATACAGATTATACATCAGATGATGTCGACACAAAAGCAGTTAATTTGGTAGATACAAATGCAATTGCGAGTTGGTCACCTGCTTACGATAAAACAGCTATTTATAAAGATGAAAATGGTGATACAGCAACAATACCAGCAGGTTTCCAAGTTAGCAGAAAAACAGGCGAAAATACAATTAATGAAGGTTTAGTAGTTCGTGGACCAGATGAAAGTGAATTTGTCTGGGTACCAGTAGATAAAACAACTTTTGATACTAAATTTAAGAGAACAGAAGGCTATTCTAATAATGGAAGTTTACAATCTTATATAAATACTTCGGGTGAAGCAGGAGCAGATGGAAATAATAGCTATTTACAAGCGAATGGTTTAGATGAAAGTGAAGAGACTAAAGCTGAAGCAATCAAGATGTATTCAAGTGTAAAAACATATGGTGGATTTTATATTGGAAGATATGAAGCGGGAAAAGAGACAATAAATGGAGTAGAAAAAGTAGTAAGTAAAAAGAATGTAAGAGCTTACAATTTTATTCCATGGAGTAGTTCTACTACAACAAATACAGATACAGGAGGAGCAGTAGAGAAGGCAAGAGGAATGGTAGTAGCTAATAATTATACATCAGTAACTAGTACATTGTGTTATGGGGTACAATGGGATGCTACATTAAATTTTATTGATTCAGATTATATTACAAATCAAACATCAGAAAAAAAACCAAATTGTAACAATGATTCTTATTTAGTAAATTCTGCAGGAAAAGGATGGTATAGTGACAATTATTATACGGGTTCCACATATACAGGAAAAGAAGTAGATTCACAAATGAGTAACAAAGTAAAAAATATATATGATATGGCAGGAAATTTAGCAGAATGGACAATGGAAGTTTCTAATACTAACGAAAGGCTAACGAGAGGAGGTTCTTTCCTTGACTCTGGTAGTACAAATCCAGCATCTAGTCGAAAAGGATTTAGTCAGGATTCTCCTCATGAAGGACGTGGTTTCCGTGTTACTTTATATTTAAATGAATAAAATACAAAAATATAGGGAATGTTAAATTTCCCTATATTTTTAGCTTTTTATAAATAATGTAAAAAAATTGTAATATTTTAGAAACAATTTTGTTATTTTCGTGTAAAATTCATTGACTTTTTAGTGGTTTCGTTATATCATATAGCTATTAAAAATGTGTTTTTAAAATCCTAAGGAGGAGAATTATGGGAGAAGTAATCGTAATAACATCAGGTAAAGGTGGAGTAGGAAAAACAACCACAACAGCAAATTTAGGTTCAAGTTTAGCACTAGAAGGGAAAAAAGTCGTTTTAATTGATACAGATATAGGGTTACGTAACTTAGACGTTGTTATGGGATTAGAAAATAGGATTGTATATGATATTGTAGATGTCGTAGAAGAAAAATGTAAATTAAGACAAGCTTTAATAAAAGATAAAAGATTTAAAGAATTATACCTACTACCAGCTGCCCAAACAAGAGATAAAAGCGCTGTTAATGAAGAACAAATGAGAAACTTAGTGGGAAAACTAAAAGAAGAATTTGATTATATCTTAATAGATTGTCCAGCTGGAATCGAACAAGGATTTAAAAATGCTATTGCAGGAGCAGATCGTGCTATAGTTGTAACAACAGCAGAAATATCTGCCATAAGAGATGCAGATAGAATTATAGGACTTTTAGAATCATCAGAAATTAAAAATCCAGAATTAGTAATCAATAGAATTAGACCTAATATGGTAAGAAAAGGAGAAATGATGGATGTAGATGATATTGTAGACCTTTTATCTATTGATTTAATAGGGGTTGTTCCAGATGACGAATATATTATTACACAAACAAATAAAGGAGAGCCAGTTATTCAAAATAAAAAAGCACCATCAGGAAAAGCTTATATAGAAATAGCAAAAAGAGTGTTAGGAGAAAAAATAGAAGTAACTATTCCTGGTAGAGAAAAAGGATTTTTTGCGAAACTAAAAAGACTATTCAAAAAACAATAAACAATTTGGGGGTAAGTAGGAATAATGTTTGAAAACATAATGAATTTTTTTATGTTGTTGAACAAAAAAGATGAAAAGGTAGTAAACAATTAAAGAGATGCTGCAAAAGAAAGATTACATTTAGTATTAATGTAAGATAGAGACAATGTATCAGCCGACTTCTTAGAACTTATGAAACAAGAAATCATAGAGGTAATAAAAAAATATATAGATGTAGATGAAAGTGCAATAGATGTAAGGCTTACAAATAAAGAAAATTCAGATGGTACAAATGGTGCACCAGCTTTGTATGCTAATATTCCCATTTTAAATATAAAAAATGAGGCAAGAAAAGTAAGTGCAAATACTGAAAAAGAAAGTACAGGTGTAGAGACTGAACAAAAAGCAGAAGAAAATAAAGAAGAAACTGTTAAGCAAGAAGAAAATCAAGAATTAGACAAAAAAGAAAAAGCAGAAGAAGATAATAAAACTCAGCAACAAGAAAATAAAGAAGTAGTAGAGGAAAATGAAGTAGACGAAAAAGAGAATGAACAAGATGATGTAGAAGAACAGGAAGAATCAGTAGAAAGACAACAAACAAAAGAAAAGATTAAATCAGAAAATTAATAGGAAAAAGAGTGGTTTAATGAGAAAAAGAGAATTGAAAAATGTAGAATGGAGTTTATTAATAGTTGCGATTATTCTTTGTATTATAGGATTAGTCGCACTATTTTCGGCAACACAGTCGGCAGAATATGATGAATTTAATAAACAATGTATATGGGTTGTAGTAAGTTTAGTAATTATGGTAGTTGTAATGTTGGTAGATTATGAAATGCTGGTAAAAATATCACCAGTATTTTATGGACTCTTTATAATTTTATTAATAGCCGTATTATTTACATCACCGGTTAATGGTGCAACCAGTTGGTTTGATATAGGATTTTTCTCTTTTCAACCAGGAGAATTTGCTAAAGTATTTGTTATCTTATTTTTAGCATTTGCTATTACTAAGATACAATCTAAAAGCAAGAGTGATATCAACAAACCAACAAGGCTATTAGTTTTATTAGCTATTTTAGGAGTGCCAGTATTACTTATTATTAAACAACCAGACTATGGAACAGCAGCTGCTTTCATTGTAGCAATGTTATTAATGTTAATTAGTGCTGGAATTGATAAAAAATATATTATTGTGACAGCAATATTAGTAGTAATATCAGTTCCTATATTATATAATTTTGTTTTGCCAGATCATGCAAAAAAAAGAATTGATATATTCCTAAATCCAGAATCAGACCCAAGAGGTGCAGGTTATAACATTATACAATCTAAGCTTGCAATTGGTGCTGGAGGACTTACAGGAATGGGGTTGTTAAAAGGAAACCAAACACAATTAGGCTTTTTATATCCTAAAACAACAGACTTTATTTTTGCGGTAATTGGGGAAGAAATGGGATTTATAGTGGCAGGAGCGGTAATTATATTATATGTGCTACTGGTCACAAAATCTTTGTATGTAGCAAAGACTTCTAAAGATGAAACAGGAGCATTAATAGCAACTGGAATTACAGGAGTATTCCTATTTCATATGGTAGAAAATATAGGAATGGTAATGGGACTTTTACCAATTACTGGTGTTCCTCTTCCTTTTATTAGTTATGGAGGAAGTTCACTAATTACTAATTTTATTTGCATTGGATTATTATTAAATATTAGTAGTAAAAGACAAAAAACGATATTTGTTAAATGATGTCCAATTGGGGACGTTTCCTTTTGGACAAAAATGTCCAATTTGGGACACATCTATAAAAATTATTTTAAATAGGGAGAAAAAATGTATATACATAAATTAAAAATTGGAAATGTAGAATTAGAAAATAACATAATATTAGCTCCTATGGCAGGTGTAACAAACCTGCCTTTTCGAATGATATGTAAAAAGTTTGGCCCAGGTATGGTATGTACAGAAATGGCTAGTTCAAAAGCTATGTTTCATAATGATCAAAAAACCAAAAGATTATTAAATACAGATGGAGAAAAAAGACCAATTAGTTTTCAAATATTTGGTAGTGATGAAGAAACTATGGGCTATGCTGCTAAATATATTAGTCAATTTGCAGATATTGTTGATATAAATATGGGATGTCCAGCCCCTAAAGTTGTTAAAAATGGAGATGGAAGTAGACTACTGCTAGATTTAGAAAAGGCTGAAAATATAATGAAGGCAGTTATAAAAAATTCACAAGTGCCAGTAACTTTAAAAATAAGAAAAGGCTGGGACAAAGAAAATATAGTTGCAGTTGAAGTAGCAAAAATTGCAGAAAAAGTAGGGATTTCAGCAATAACGGTTCATGGAAGAACTAGAAGTGAGTTTTATACAGGAAAAGCAGATTGGAGTATTATAAAAAAAGTAAAAGAAAATGTAAAAATACCGGTAATAGGAAACGGAGATGTGGTAGACGAAGAATCAGCATATCAGATGTTTCAGGAAACTGGTGTAGATGGAATTATGATTGGAAGAGGAAGTTTTGGAAATCCGTGGATTTTTAAAAAAATTATACATTTTTTAGAAACTGGTGAAAAACTACCAGATCCATCTAAAGAAGAAAAGTTAGAGATTATAAAAGAACATATTAATTTAGCAGTAGAAGAAAAGGGAGAGATTGCAGTTAAAGAACTTAGAAAACATATTGCATGGTATACAAAAAATTTAAAAAATTCGAGTGAATTTAGAAATAGTATTAATACGATAGAAAGCAAGGATGAGTTGCTAACAAAATTAAATGAATATTTTCAAACTTTATAGAATAAAGATGTAGTGGATTCTTATGAATCTACTACATTTTTTTATTATGTTCTATTCGATATAATAAAGTGTAGCAGTTAGAAAAATAGTTAGGAGGGATAAATTGAAAAATAAAAAAATACTTGTAATAACAGTAATAGGTATTGTTTTGATACTTTTAATTTTTTATATATTTTTTTATGAAAACACGGCTAAAAACTTAAAAATTGGAAATAATAGAAGTAGTCAAGAAATTGTAAATTATATCTTAAATATTAGTTCTTACGAAACTGAAGTAGAAGTAGAGATAAAAAGTAATAAGAATGAAAATAAATATCGAATGAGACAAGTATATAATGGGCCAGAGGACAATTGGCAAGAAATAATAGAACCTAGTAATATCGCAGGAGTAAAAATAATAAAGGAAGGAAAAAATTTAAAGTTAGAAAATAGTAATTTAAATCTAACCTCAATCTTTAAAAACTGTGAATATATTTCAGAAAATAGCTTAGATTTAAGTTCGTTTATTGAAGATTATAAAAAAGATGAAAAGGCAGGATTTAAAGAAAAAAACAATCAAATAATAATGAAAACAGCAGCCGAGGATGAAAGATATAGGAAAACAAAGACTTTGTACATAAATAAAGAAAATGCTTTACCAACAAAAATGGAAATTCAAGATGCTAACCAAAATATAGTTGTTTACATATTATATAATGAGGTAAATGTAAATAGCTAAAAATACTATTTCTTTACTTCGAACAATATGAAGAGATAATATAAGAAATACTTGACAATATAGTAATATTAGGAGTGAAGAATATGCAAATAAAAAGAGGCGATATGTTTTATGCAGATTTAAGTCCAGTGGTTGGTTCTGAACAAGGTGGGATAAGACCAGTACTTATTATCCAAAACGATTTAGGCAATAAATATAGTCCAACTGTAATCGCAGCAGCTATAACGTCTCAAACTGGTAAAACGAAATTACCAACTCATATTGAAATAGATTCTTCTTCATGTGGGTTAAAAAGTAATTCGGTTGTATTAGCAGAGCAAGTAAGAACCATTGATAAAAGTAGATTAAAAGAAAGAATAGGACATATTGATGATGAGACAATTATTCATAAAGTGAATAATGCATTAGGAGTAAGTTTTGGATTAGGAGAATAATGGATAATTTAAGAAAAATAAAAAAGGAGCTTCAAAAAAGCTCCTTTTTTCATGTGTTTTAAACTCTCAATTTTTTTATAATTTTAATCTCATGATATAAATTGTCAATATGTGCTTTTCTAGTTTTATAAGCTTCTTTATATTCTTCATGTCTAGATTTATAATTTTCTAAAGTTTCGTCATTTACTAATAATAATTTAATTCCTTCTAAATAATAATTTTTTGTTTTTTGTCTGCTAGCTTTTTCCATTTTACTAGCATATTTTTCAATTAAAGCAAAACGTTTTAGTTCAGCTTTAAGACCATCCAAATATCTAGTTATAGAAGAAATTTCGTATTCAATATCATCAATAACAACTTTGAATAATGCTCTCACAATAACTGGATTATCTTTTCCCATTTTTGCATATTTTGTCATTTCATTTAATGCATCTGATTTGTTGATTTCTTGATGTGGTTTTGTATTTTCAATTATAAGCTTCAATGTATCAGAAATACCTATATGAGTTTTATATTGTCGTTTGCTAACAATAGCATCATATTCATCAGCTACACGTATAATTTGAGCTTCATAAGGGATGTCTTTTTTAGTTAAACCTTGAGGGTAGCCAGAACCATCTAAAGCCTCATGATGATAATAAGCTCCGGCAGCATATGGCCTTAATTTTAAATCTTTCATACACATATTGTAGCCAATAGTAGTATGAGTTTTCATGATTTCATATTCTTCATCTGTCAATTTGGAAGGCTTTTGAAGAATTTCAGGAGGGATAAATAATTTACCTATATCGTGAAGATAAGCACAAATTGTACAATACTCTGTAAATCCCTTTTGACAATGTAGATATTCGCAAATTCTACAAGTTAAACTAGCAACATTTTCAGAATGTTTTCTAGTAAAGACGTCTAGATTATCTAACATGTTTAATTGATATCTCATACTTTCATCTAAGTTATAAGATTTTAAATTTGTTTTATCATAAAAATCAAATACTTCTTTACTCATTTTTTATACCTCTCATAAACTTATATATTTATTAAGTCAATCATAACATTTCGTAATAAAAAAAGCAAGAATTAAATAATGTTTTTGGGGACAGAGTAAAAAAACATCCCAAAAAACAAAAAAACATTTGAAAAATATACTAAACTTAATCCGATAAACCATTGATATTTAAAGGAAAATGTGCTATGATAAATAGCATAATGAAGAGAAATAACTAAATGAAGGAGAGAAAAAATGTATAGAACAAAAAATTGTGGAGAGCTAAATATAAAAAATGTAGAAGAGCAAGTAGAATTAGCAGGATGGATTCAGAAAATAAGAAATTTAGGTGGAATGATATTCATTGATTTAAGAGATGAATTTGGAATTACACAAATCGTTATTAATGATGAAAAAATGCAAGAAGAAGCAAAAGAATTAAATACAGAAAGTTGTATCCACATTTCACGGAGAAGTTGTGGAAAGAAGTAGCAAAAACAACAAAATTCCAACAGGAGAAATTGAAGTGGTAGCAAATAGAATAGAAGTACTTGGAAAATGTAAAAATGTACTTCCATTTGAGATTAATACAGATCAAGAAGTAAGAGAAGATTTAAGATTAGAATATAGATTTTTAGATTTAAGAAATGAAAAACTACATAACAATATATTACTTCGTTCTAAAATTTTAAAAACATTAAGAGACAAAATGGATGAACTAAATTTCACAGAAATTCAAACACCGATATTAGCAAATTCATCACCAGAAGGAGCAAGAGACTATTTAGTACCAAGTAGAATCAATCCAGGAGAATTTTATGCACTTCCTCAAGCACCTCAACAATTTAAACAACTATTAATGGTAGGAGGATTTGATAAATACTATCAAATAGCACCATGTTTTAGAGATGAGGACCCAAGAGCAGATAGAGCACCAGGAGAATTTTATCAATTAGATTTTGAGATGAGTTTTGCAACCCAAGAAGATGTATTTAAAGTAGTTGAAGAAGTAGTTACTTATACATTTAAAAAACATACAAATTGGAAAGTAGACGAAGGACCATATATACGTATTCCATATAAAGAAGCTATGGAAAAATACGGAATTGATAAGCCAGATTTAAGAAACCCATTAATTATTCAAGATGTTACAAAATTATTTGAAAATTCAGACTTTAATGCATTTAAGGGAAAAACTATAAAAGCAATAATTGTTCCAAATGGTGCAGAACAAGGAAGAAAATTCTTTGATAAAATGGGAGAATTTGCAACTACTGAAGAAGTGGGAGCAAAAGGACTAGCTTGGACGAAATTAGATAAAGATGGAAATATAACAGGTGGAATTGCTAAGTTTATTACAGAAGAAATTAAAGAAAAATTTGAAAAAGAATATGGACTAGAAGCAAATTCAGCTATTTTCTTTATAGCAGATGAATTTGAAAAAGCACAAAAAATAGCCGGATTAGTTAGAATTGAATTAGGAAAGAGATTAGATTTAATTGAAAAAGGAGTTTACAAATTCTGCTTTATTGTAGATTTTCCAATGTATGAATTATCAGATGAAGGAACAATTGACTTTAGTCATAATCCATTCTCAATGCCACAAGGAGGACTAGAAGCATTACAAACTAAAGATCCACTAGATATTTTAGCTTATCAATACGATTTAGTATGTAATGGTTATGAAATGGCATCAGGAGCAGTAAGAAATCATAATCCAGAAATCATGATAAAAGCATTTGAAATAGCAGGTTATACAGAAGAAGATGTAAAAAATAGATTTGGAGCTCTATATAATGCATTCCAATATGGAACTCCACCACATGCAGGAGCTGCACCTGGAGTAGATAGAATGGTAATGTTAATAGCGGACTCTCAAAATATAAGAGAAATTATAGAATTACATAAAAATAAAAAGGCAAGAGACTTATTAATGAAAGCGCCATCTGTTGTATCTGAACAACAATTAAAAGACGTACATATTCAATTAAGAAAATAGATGTTTTTTGGGACGGAGGATGTTTTTTGGGACGGAGTAAAAAAACACCTTGTGCCTAAAAAAGGAGGAGTAAGAATGGAATATAGATATAAACCAAGTGATAGAGTATGTTCACAAGAAATGGTTATAGAATTAGATGGAGAAATTATAAAAAAAGTTACTATTGTTGGAGGCTGTGCAGGCAATACTTTAGGAGTTTCTAAATTAGTTCAGGGTATGCAAATTGATGAGGCAATTAAAAGGTTAAAAGGCATTCCTTGTGGTATGAAAGGGACTTCTTGTCCAGATCAATTGGCAATTGCTTTAGAAGAAGCTAAGAAAAAAATAGCTTAGATTTAAGACAAAGGAGAAATAAATGAAAAAATATAAAATAGAAATAACCGTATTTTTATGTGGTGCTCTTGGAATGATACTGGAATTGGTAGCAGCAAGAGTGCTATCTCCTTATATAGGTAGTTCGAATTTAATTTGGACTACTATTATAGGAATCATGCTTACCAGTATGAGTATTGGATACTGGGCAGGTGGCAAAATTGCAGATAAAAAGCCAGATATGAATATACTATCAATGTTAATTTTAATGGGGAGTTTTTTTACTAGCTTAATTCCCATTCTAGAAACATTAATGGTGAAGCCTTTTTCTGCGGTAACAAATAATCTAGTTTTAATTGCAATTATTACATCAGCTTTTATATTTGGAATTCCAAGTTTTATATTAGCAACTGTTTCACCATTTGCTGTCAAATTAAAAGATAAGCAACATGAAAATGTAGGAAAAGTATCAGGTAGTGTGTCTTCTTTATCAACTTTGGGAAGTATTATTGGTACTTTTATGGCAGGCTTTATATTAATACCAAATTTAGGGGTAAGAACTATAATATTTATTGCAACAATAATACAATTTATTCTAGCTTTTACACTTTTTACAAAAAAAGATAAAACATTTATAATTATCATGTTAATAGCTTTAATAGGACTTAATTTATATGGAAAGTACCTTTTTGAGAAAAACAATCCAGATATTATAGAAGATGTTGATTCACAATATAGTAGAATCTGGATTAGACAGGCTTCAAATTTAGAAAACTCATATAAAGTAATGCAAGTTGATACAGGGCTAGAATCTTATATTAATCAAGAAACAAACGAAATGGGAGCACCATATTTATACTATTATGATTTATTTGATTATTATAATAAAGAAGCAAAATCGACTCTTATGATAGGTGGAGCGGCTTATACATACCCAACATATTATTTAAAAAAATATGAAGATAAAACAATAGATGTTTCTGAGATAGATGAAAAGATGACGCAATTAGCTAAGGAACAATTTGGACTAGATACAAGTAATCAAAGATTGAAAATTTATCATCAAGATGGGAGAAGTTTTTTGAATTATACAGATAATAAATATGATACTATTTTGATAGATGCTTTTAAAGGATTAAATGCACCTTTTGAATTGACTACATATGAAGCTTTAACAAATGCTAAAAATAAATTGAACGATAATGGAATGGTAATAACTAATATAATATCTGCTGTAGAGGGAGAAAAATCAGACTTCATAAAATACGAATATGCTACATATAAAAAAGTATTTGATGACGTGAAAATTTTTAAAGTGAGAGATATAACAGATGAAGAAGAACAAAATTTAATTTTAATAGGATTCAAAGGTGAGACTAATAAAAATGAAGAGAAGTATGAACAGTATAGAAACTTATTAGAAAGAGAAATAATGAATTTTGAATCAGATAAACAAGTGGTAACAGATAATTATGCCCCAATTGGAAATTAATTAATAAGTTTAAAGTAAATTTTATAAAATTTATAGTAAACACAAATACTAGGTAAGATAAATTTCTAAAAAAACCTTGTATTAAAAAGTTAATTATGATATAAATATACTATAAAAATAAAGCTAAACTCAGAAAGGCGGAATTTTTGTGGAAGAAGAAATGGATAGAGACGCAAAGACAATATTAATTGTTGATGACGAACAACCAATTGTAGATATATTGGTTTATAACTTAAGAAAAGAAGGATATAATACAATAGAAGCAAGTGATGGATTGAGTGCGGTTGATATAGCGTTAGAGCAAAGACCGGATTTAATTTTATTAGATATAATGCTTCCAAAATTAGATGGATTATCAGTATGTAAAAGAATAAAAAATTCTTTAAATGTTCCTATTCTTATGCTAACGGCAAAAGATGGGGAAATTGATAAAATATTAGGACTTGAATTAGGAGCAGATGACTATATTACAAAGCCATTCAGTGTAAGAGAGCTAGTTGCAAGAGTAAAAGCAAACCTAAGAAAAGTAGAAGCAGTTTCTAATAATCAAGTTATAGAAAATGTGAAGGAAGACAAGAAAAAGGAAAGTAAAATTGTAGTAGGAGACTTAGAGTTAGATTTAGATAAATTTGAAGTTAAAGTTAGAGGAGAAATAATGGATTTAACTTTAAGAGAATTCGAAGTTCTAAAATTCTTAGCTTCTCAACCAGAACAAGTGGTAACTAGAGAGACTTTACTAGAAAAAGTATGGGGTTATGAATATTATGGAGATATTAGAACAGTGGATGTTACAGTTAGAAGAATAAGAGAAAAAATTGAAAAGGATACATCGGCTCCAAAAATATTAATTACTAAAAGAGGAGTAGGATATTATATAGCATCTAAATAAAAATAATAGGGGAAGAAAAACTATATTCAGTTTTTCTTTTTTTGTGGAAATTTGTTTTTTAAAATTTGTAATAATTCGACAAAAAAATGAGACAGATTTGCTCTGTCCCACTTGTCTCAAAATTTAAATATAGCATAGTTGAAAAAAATAGAAAAGTATGATTAAATATGAAAAAAAGCAGAAGAGAGGGTAAAAGAAGAATGGATAGAACTAAAACAAGAAAAATTATGGTAGGAAATGTACAAATAGGAGGTCAAAATAAAGTAGTTATTCAATCTATGTGTAATACTAAGACAAAAGATGTTGAATCAACAGTAAAACAAATTTTAGATTTAGAAAAAGCAGGTTGTGAGATTATTCGTGTGGCTTGTTTAGATATAGAAGATGCAAAAGCAATTAAACAAATAAAAGAAAAAATAAATATTCCAATTGTTGCAGACATACATTTTGATTATAGAATTGCATTAGAAGCAATAGAAGCAGGAGTAGATAAAGTAAGAATTAATCCAGGAAACATAGGTGAAGAAGAAAGAGTAAAAGCAGTTGTAGACAAATGTAAAGAAAAATGTATACCAATTAGAATTGGAGTAAATGCAGGTTCATTAGAAAAAGATTTATTAGAAAAGTATGGAAAGCCAACAGCAAAGGCTATGGTAGAAAGTGCTAAAAAGCATATAGACATATTAGAAAAATTAGATTTTCATGATTATGCATTGTCATTAAAAGCATCAAATTTAGATTTATGTATAGAAGCATATGAAGAAGCTGCAAAAGAATTTGATTGTCCACTTCATTTGGGAATTACAGAAAGTGGAACAGAATTTAGTGGAACAATAAAATCAAGTATAGGATTAGGATATATGTTAAGGCAAGGAATCGGAGATACAATGAGAGTATCTTTATCAGACGATCCTGTAAAAGAAATAAAAGTAGCAAAAGAAATTTTAAAAGATTGTAATTTATATTCAAAATCACCAACATTGGTAGCTTGCCCAACATGTGGAAGAACACAGATTGATTTAATACCAATTGCAAGAGAAGTAGAAGACTTTTTACAAACAATAGAAGCAGATATAACAGTAGCAGTTATGGGATGTAGCGTTAATGGACCAGGGGAAGCGAGAGAAGCGGATATAGGAATAGCAGGAGGAATTAAAGAAGGGCTTCTATTTAAAAAGGGAAAGATTATAAGAAAGATACCACAAGATAAAATTGTAGAAGAGTTAAAAAAAGAAATTTTAGAAATGATACAGTAGGGACAGAGCGAAACTGTCTCATAAATATGTAGGAAAATGTCGAAAAACATAGAAAGGAAGAAAAAATGGAAATTATAGTAGGAAAAACAGCAGGATTTTGCTATGGAGTAAGGAGAGCTGTTGACGGTGCTGAAAAGGAATTAAAATATTCTTCAGCGGAAGATTCAACAAAAACTGTTTTTTGCTTAGGAGAAATTGTGCATAATAAACAGGTTGTTGAGTCTTTGCAAAATAGAGGAGTAATTTTTATAAATGATATAAACGAAGCCAAAAATAAAATAATCCTAAGAGCTCACGGAGTTACAAAGGAAACATATGAATTAGCAAAAAGTAAGCAAATAGAGATAAAAGATTATACATGTCCAAACGTATTAAAAATTCATGAAATAGCTGAAGAATATAGTAAGAAAGGCTATTATATTTTCCTATGCGGAAGCAAAAATCATCCAGAAAATGTAGGAACTCTAAGTTATTGTGGAAAGAATTCATATGTAATTGAAAAAGAGGATGATACCTATAAAGCTTTAGAAAAATTAGAAGAATCAGGAGTAAAAAAGTTATTAGTAATATCACAAACAACCTTTAGTTTAGAAAAGTTTTATATTATAGAAGAGATAATAAAAAATGAATTATCAAAAGATATAGAATTAGTTGTAAAAAATACAATTTGCAGAGCAACAGAATTAAGACAGAAAGAAACAGAGAAAATTGCTAAAATAGTAGAATATATGATTATTATTGGAGGGGCAAATAGCTCTAATACAAGAAAGCTATATGACATTGCAAGAGAAAATTGTAAAAAATGTATTTGTATAGAAACGGTTAAAGATTTAAAAATTGATGAAGTAAAAAGATATTCTAAAATTGGAATTATGGCAGGAGCATCTACACCACAAGAAAGTATAGAAGAGGTAAAGCAGACTTTGAAAAATGTGTGATTAATATTTAATCATACATTTTTCTTTTGTCGAAAATTGCGATGAAAAGTGCGAAAATAATAATAAAATGTATTGACAAAAGTAAAATGGACAAACTATACTTAGATAGATTAGCTAATTAACTATTTTAAGCAAAAGGAGGACTTTGGAAACATATTTTATGAACAGAAAATTTGTATCAAAAAGTAATTTAGTATTAAGAAAAGTTTTAAATTCAAAAGAAAATTTAGATATCTTACAAGATTTTATAGAAAGTATTTTAAAAATAGAAATACAAAAGATAAAATTAAATCCATATTTAAAAAGTAAAGAGAAATATTTGCCAAAAGAAGAAAATTTTGGAGTAGCAGATGTCAGAATACAGCAGAAAAATAAAGAAGAATTAAATGTTGGAATACAATTTATTGATGGATATTATATACAAAACAAAATCTTATTATATTATGCTCAAATTCATGCCAATCAATTAGAACACAATAAGAACAGAAAAGTTGCTAGGACAATTACAATCAATATACTTGATTACGACTATTTTAAAACACAAGAATATCATAAAACAATTAAAGTTAATTCTAAAATAGACGAAAATGGGAATTCAGAAGAGATGGAATTTCATGTTTTAGAGTTGCCAAAATTTCAATTGATAGATATTGAAAATATGACTAAAGAACAGGCTTGGATGATATTTTTTTGTGGAAATAATCCTATATTATTAAATAGAGTAATAAAGAAATTTGATAAAATAAAAAAACTAGATAATTTACTAGAAAAATATTGGGAAGAAGAAATAATGGAATAAGACTTTATATCTTATTCCATTATTTTTATATTTAATTTAGTGAGCATCTGTTAAATTTTGTTTTAGTGTAACTTTTATAATTGTTCCTTCTTGTACTTGTTCATCTTTTGCATAATCCTGTGAAGTAACAATTCCACTTCCTTCTATATTAATATTCAAATTTTTTGCTTTTAAAGCATTAGTAGCCTGAGAAGCATTCATTCCCTTTAAATCTGGAACTGTTACTGATGTAGCAACATCACTGCCTTCACCGTAAAGAACGATAACTGCATTTTTTGATAAATAGCTGCCTGGTTTTGGTGTTTGGTCCACTACTAACAAAGAATTAGAATCTCCATTAACATATGTTTTTGTTGTAAAACCAGCATTTTTTAAAGTTTTTTCAGCTTCAGCAACTGTCTTGTTTCTGACATCAGGAACAATAATTGAATTGCTAGAAGATGTATCTGTATTTGTTTCAGTTGAAGGTATACCTAAGTAAGGCAATATTTCTGATAACATTTGTGAAACAACAGGACCTGCTAAAGAACCACCTTGATGATTATTTTTAGGAGGATCATATAAAGTTAATAGTAATACAACTTGTGTATCCTCAACAGGTGAAATAGCAACATAAGAAGCAACATAACCTTCTTCTGTTCTAGTGTATACTGGTTCAGAAGTACCAGTTTTTCCACCAATAGAATATCCAGCAACAGCAGCATGTCTACCTGTTCCCTCAGTTACAACTGATTCCATCATAGATTTCACTTCTTGAGATGTTTCCTTAGAGATAACTTGTCTTACTTGTGTAACTGGAATTTCAGTTACAGCACCTGTATCTGTATTAGTAATTTCTTTTACAATTCTTGGTTGCATTAGTATTCCATCATTAGCAACACAAGCGATTGCGGTTATCATCTGTAATGGTGTAACATTTAATCTCTGACCAAAAGACATAGTAGCAAGTTCTACTGGTCCTACATTTTCTAATTTTTGAAAAATACTACTTTGTTCACCATATAATCCAGAATTAGTAGAATCGAATAGACCAAAAGCCTCGTAATATTTATATAAAGTAGAAGCACCAATTCTTTTTCCTAGTTGCATAAAAGCTGGATTACAAGAATTACACAATGCTTGCCTTAAAGTTTGCACTCCGTGAGGTTGAGCTCTCCAACATGAAATTCTTAAAGGAGTTGAAGCAGAAGCATCTTCAAATTCTTCGTAACCTTTACAAATAAAATCATTTGCCACATCTGTTGATGTAATATTTTCCTCTAAAGCAACAGAAGAGGTAATAACTTTGAAAACAGAACCAGGTTCATAGGTATCAGCAACAGATTTGTTAGACCACATCTTATAAAGGGCTTCACTTTTTTCTTCTGTAGAAAGAGAGTCATAAGTTTCTGCTAATTTAGCATTTGGAGTGTAAGGAGAGTTTAGATCATAATCAGGGTAAGATGCCATTCCTAAAATGTCTCCGGTTTTAGGATTCATAACAATAACATTTCCACCTTTTTCACAATCATTATCTTCAACAGCCTGTTTTAAGTATTTTTCTATAATTGTTTGTATATTTAAATCTATTGTAAGTGTTAAGTCACTACCATTTTCAGCAGAAATATAAGTTTCTTCTGCATTAGGGATTTCTTGTTGATCACTTCCTTTAGAACTAACAATTTTTCCAGGAGTACCAGTTAAAACAGAATCCCATTTTGATTCAATTCCACTTAAACCTTGATTATCATTTCCACAAAATCCGATTACGCTAGAAGCAACAGTACCATAAGGATAATATCTTTTTGTATCTTCATCAATATTAATTCCAACTGTTATTTCATTATCTTCCATCCATTGTTTTAGTTCATCGACTTTATCTTGTTCTACTTTTTTTATAATGGTTTCTACTTGTGATGTGCTATTAACCTTTTCTAAAACTTCATTATAGTCAAGAGCAAAGATATCAGAAAGACCTTTTGCAACTTTTTCTTTTAGTTCTTTAGTTTCTGCATCGCTATTTTTAGATATTTTAGTTGGGTTAATAGTAATTGTATCTACTTGAGCACCAATAGCCAAAGCTTTACCGGTTGAGTCGTAGATATTTCCACGTTTAGGGCTAATGATTTGATTAATTGCTTGTTGATTATAAGCAAGTTCTTTTAGATAACTTCCCTGTACAAATTGTAAAAATCCAATTCTACCAAGTAATAAAACAAAAAGAATAAGAGTAACAATTAACGTGGTTTTCAATTTTTTAGTATGAACTAAGTTTTTAGAGTCAAAAGATGTTTTTAATTTTACAACATTAGAATTATTTGATTTGTTTTTTACTTTATTTTTTGTTTTTTCAACAGAATTTCTTTTCTTTTCATTTTTTTTATTCATACACATGCCTCTTTTGTTAAAAATTTGTGATTATATTTTATATTAAAAAAATAGAAAAATCAATAAAAACTTGAAAAAATAGGCTATTTATACTAAAATAATAGTTGCTATTTATAGTTAATATAAATTAACTATATACAGTAACAAATAATATAAAAGAGGAATGAGTATGAAAAATATATTAGAAGAGACTAAATTTATCATGAAAAAATATAATATTAAAGCTAATAAATCATTAGGTCAAAACTTCTTGATTGACGAAGAAGTGGTAAGGACAATTGTGGAGAGTAGTGAAATTAATAAAGAAGATTTTGTAATAGAAATTGGACCAGGGCTTGGTACTTTAACAAAATATCTATTGGAAAAAGCTAAAAAAGTGACATGTATTGAACTAGATAAAAAAATGATAAGAATATTAGAAGATAGGTTTAAATTATATGATAATTTTGAAGTACTAAATCAGGATGTGCTAAAAGTAGATTTAAAAACATTAATAGAAAAGACAAAAGAAAATAAAGAAATAAAAAACGTAAAAGTTGTTGCTAATTTACCATATTATATAACAACACCGATTATCATGAAATTATTAGAAGAACAATTAGATTTAGAAAGTATAACAGTTATGATACAAAAGGAAGTAGCCGAAAGATTAATTGCTATACCGGGAGAAAAAAACACTGGAGCAATTACTTATTCTGTTTATTATTATTCTAATGCAGAAGGAATATTAGAAGTTCCAAATAATTCATTTATACCTGAGCCAGAAGTAACATCAGAAGTAATAAAATTAAATATAAGAAAAGAGCCACCAGTAGAAGCGAAAAACAGAGAATTAATGTTTAAAATTATAAAAAATGCTTTTATGCAAAGAAGAAAAACTTTAGTAAATGCTTTAACAAATACAAAGGTTTTTGCAAGTAAAGAAGAGGGAATAAATATACTGAAAGATTTAAATTTAGATGAAAATATTAGAGCAGAGAATTTGAGAATAGAAGATTTTGCTAATATTGCAAATAAGATTGTATAAATCCAAAAAAAGTATTTCAATTTACTGCAATATGTGATATAATAGTAAAGAAGTATAAAATAGGGAGAATAGGATGAATCAAATTTTAGTTACAAAAAAATTGTATATAACACCTGAGCTAAAAAGAAAAAAGAAAGTATATAAATTCAATTTCTTTTTGTCTATTTTTTTGATATGCATTTTAATTTCTTTTTGTATTTATGCAGAATATGATAGAAGCAAAAGTGAAGAGGCATCACAAAGTTTATTAGCAGACTTTAATGAGCAAACAGAAATTGAAGATACTACAATAGCAAAAAATAATGTATTAATCGTTGTACTAAATGATGCAGAGCAAAGTGCAGATGGTACAGAGGAAGAACCAAAAACTGCAATGAATAAAACAACGATGCAGACAACTAGTGATGGATTTAGATATGCAACTATAGCAAAAATTAATATACCAAAAATAAATGTTGACTATCCAATTTTAGATGGAGAAACAGATTCTGTTGAAGAAACAGAAGCACTACTTAAAATATCTCCAACGAAGTTTTGGGGAGCTGATCCAAATGAAGTTGGTAACTTTTGTATAGTTGGACATAACTATAGAAACACAAAATTCTTTAGTAAAGTTCCAACTTTGGTTAATGGTGATATTATAGAAATAACAGATATAGATGGAAGTGTATTACAATATGCAGTATATGATAAATATGAAGTTTCACCAGACGATTTAAGTTGTACATCACAATTAACTGATGGAAGAAAAGAAATTACTTTAATTACTTGTACAGATGATAGTAAAATGAGAGTAATTGTAAAAGCAAGAGCGATGTAAAATAATTTTAAAAGCCTAGTTTGATATTAATCAAATTAGGCTTTTTTGTTAGTTTTTTTTAGATATAGAAATCAATTAATAAAAAATCATGTTAAAATAATACAATTTCATAAATTGCTAAAAATACAAAAAGCAAATAGAAACAAGTAATATAAGGTGACATTTTAAAACCAGTTGCTTGATACAATTGAAAATAACTAACACAAAAGTTAAAAATTTCACTAATCATAATAGCTAGGAGATAGCCTGTTAATCCCCATATAGGTAGCAAAAAATATAAAACAGTAATTGTTAATACTAAATCTAAAATATTACAAACCATTACATTAAATTGTTTATTTAATCCCTTTAGCATACTATCTAAAATATTGTCTGGATACATAAACAATATTATAGGAGAAAGGATTTTTATATATTTAGCACATTCTAGATTGTTAAATACCATAAGACTAATTTGATTTGCAAAGAAAAAGAAAATAAGAGAAATACTAATAGAAAATATAGAAGTGGCGAAAAAAACTTTTTTGCAAATTTCTAGAATTCTCTTTTTATATTGTTTTGCAAGTAAACTGGCAAATTCAGGAATGAGCAGATTACTAAATGATAGTATAAATACATTTGGAAAAAGAAGTACAGACATTGTCATTCCATTAACTTTTCCATATTCTGATAATGCCATAGTATAAGGTAAACCAAATAAGACTAATCGGCTCGGAATCATAAATTGCTTTAAAGTAGATAATCCAGAGCGAATATAAGAGGTAATAGAAACAGGAAAAGTAATTTTTAAAATCTTTTTCTTAAAGGTAATAGTTGAAATTGCTCTTTTACTATATTTTAATTTATCTTTTTTATATAAAATTGATACTAAACAGCAAGAGCAGATTTCAGAAATTACATCTGCTAAAATCAAACAAATACAAATCGATTCTACATTTTTATTTGTATCGAAATTTAGTAAAATAATGGTTGTAATTATCTTAATTAATAGCTCAAACACTTGTGAAAAAGCACTTTTGTATCCTTTTCTTACAGCAGAAAAATAGCCATTTATAACACTAGAAATTGCAATAAAAGGCAGACCAATAGAAATAAGATAAAGAGGTATAGCAGATACCATTGATTTTAACCAATTTTGAGAGATGAGATTAGAAAATATTAAAACAATAAAACTGCTTCCTAATCCTAACAACAGCGAAAATAAGATGCAACTTCGAACTGCTTTTAAACCGTCTAAAAAGTTTCCTTTAGCAAATTCTTCTGAAACAATACAAGTACAAGCAAGACTTAAACCAGAAGTGGCTAAGGTGACAGCAAATAAATAAACAGACATTACTAAACTAAATACTCCGACGGCTTCTGAACCAATTTTGTTAGAAATATATATATTAAATGCCATTCCAATACTTTTCATGAAAAGAGAGGTTATTGTTAAAATAATTCCATTGATAAAAAAGATTTTTGTTTTTCTCAAAATATCACCATTTAATAATTATGACTTAATTTATTTTAATATGTCTTAAGTGATAGAAGACATTAAATAAATTTTAATAAACAATTTTCACAAAAATAAAGAAAAATCATATAATATAAAAAAGGAATAGAGAGAGGGGTTTGCTGTGGCAAAGATATTGGTATTTAATAATGATACAGATCGTATGGAGACGTATTACAGAGGAGAATCAGAACCTATGCCATATAATACAAATGGTACTTTAAGAGTAAGAGAGTTTAGAGGTTCAAGTAAAAGTAATATTTTATGGACAACAAAAAGAACTATGCAGAGTTGGAATAGCCAAAGATATATATTTGGAGGTCCAATTCCTGTAGGATTTGCTTTTAAAAGACCTTATGAGGGAGGACATGGAAATCAGAGTCAACATTATGCTGGAGTTGCGTTTGATGTTGGGCAAACTCTAACAAGTTCTAAAAGAACAGCCTTGTGGAATTCAGCCAACAATTCTGGAGTTTGGTCATATGTAGAACCAATATCGTTAACGCCAACATGGGTACATTTTGACAAAAGATTTCGGTAAGCCTGCTTGTTCAACAGGAGGTTTCCCAACTTTAAGAAGAGGAAGTTTAAGTAATTATGTGTTGATTGCTCAAGACGATTTAAATACTTTAGGATATAGAACTAATGGATTGGATGGAATATTTGGCCCAGCAACGCAAGAAGCAGTTATTGCTTACCAAAGATCAAGAGGGCTAACAGCAGATGGAATTGTTGGTTGCAATACATGGCGTTCTTTACAAGAAGCGGTTGTAGGTACAGGGGCGACTAGTACAACTATAAACTAAAAATGAATATATAAAAATATACCCCTATTTAGATACTTACACAATTTCTTATGTTTTTCTAAAAAGAGGTATATTTTTTATGCTTCTTTTTTTGATAAATTTTCTTTTTGCAGTTTCACTAAATCGTTAGTGATAACAGTAATAATCATTTTGTTATAGTCATTCAATTTTAAATAATTTTCTAAAAAATTTTCTTCTATTAAATCATTTAAAATAGGAGAATCATTTTTTATCAAATCACTAAATAAAAAATCAGAGGTGATATTTAAAGCGTTACAAAGATTAGTAATAGTTGTTGCGCTTCCAAAAGCAATACCTCGTTCAAGTTGACTAATATATCTTGTGGATAAGGATAGCTTTTCTGCCAGTTGTTCTTGTGTAAATTCTGCTTTTGTACGAGCTAATTTTATCTTTTTTCCTATGTTTTTTCGTAATTTCTTTTCTTTATTATTCATATAGCTCCTCCTTATACATTGATATAAAAAGTATAGCAAGTCATAATTGAAAAAAGAACGAACTATCAGTAAGAAAAGAAATAAGCAACTACTATTAAATGTATTACTAAAAGAATGAAATAAAGGAAAAATATAAAAAATACAAAAAAATTTTAAAAAAAGCTTGCAAAATATAAAAACTTATATTAAAATTTAGATGAAGTGGAGAGAAGTGGTACAAAGTGGTAAGAAAGTGGAAAGAGGTGAAACTTAATTGCTAATTGGTGAATACGAGCATTCTCTAGATGCAAAAGGCAGATTAATAATGCCAGCTAAACTAAGACAAGATATGGGAGAGAAGTTCATCGTAACAAAAGGGTTAGATGGATGTTTATTTGCGTTTTCACAAGATGAGTGGTTAAATTTCGAGACAAAATTAAAAACATTACCTCTATCAGACAGAAATGCCAGAAACTTTGTAAGATTTTTTCTATCAGGAGCAACTGAATGTGAAATTGACAAACAAGGGAGATTTTTAATTCCAGCTAATTTAAGAACAGCAGCAAATTTGGAAAAAGAAGCTGTTATTATAGGAGTTGGGACAAGACTAGAAATTTGGAACAAACAAACATGGGAAAAATGTGATGAAAATATATCAGCTGATGAAATTGCAGAGAATATGACAATGTTAGGTATATAACTTGAAAAAGTTTATATAAGATACCAAAGAAAAATATACAAAAGATAAAAATACAAAAGATAAAAATACAAAAGATATAGATACAAAAGATATAGATACAAAAGAGAAATTATCAAAATACAAAAGAAAAAGTTTCGAAAGATAAAAATACAGAAGCTTAAGAATATACAAAAGATAAAAATACAAAAGAAATTTTACAAAGGAAAAACCAAATGAAGAAACCAAAAGAAAACAATACAGCTGGTAATTTTAAAAAATTGCCAGCTGAAAAACGTTAAATTAAAAACTACTAGAGGTGTTAAATTGGAATTTAAGCATAAACCAGTTATGTTACAGGAATGTATAGAGGGCTTAAACATCAAACCAGATGGGATTTATATAGATGGTACATTGCGGAGGAGCTGGTCATAGCAAAGAAATATTAAAAAGATTATCTGATAAAGGAAGATTAATCGGAATTGATCGTGATGAAGAAGCTCTAAAAGCTGCAAAAGAAAATTTAAAAGAATTCCAAAATGTAACATACATACATGACAATCATGATAACATACAAGAAATATTAAAAGAATTGAACCTAGAAAAAGTAGATGGAATTCTACTTGATTTAGGTGTTTCGTCTTATCAATTAGATGAGAGAAATAGAGGGTTTAGTTATTTGGGAGAGAATGAATTAGACATGAGAATGGACAAATCACAGACATTGACAGCTAAAGAAGTAATTAATACCTATGAGGAAAATAAGTTAGCAAATGTGATTTACGAATATGGAGAGGAAAGATTTTCAAGAAGAATAGCTAAAAATATTTGTATTGCAAGAAAAGAAAAAACAATAGAAACGACAAGGGAATTAGTAGAAATTATAGAAAATTCAATACCAAAATCAAAACAAAGAGATGGGCATCCAGCTAAAAGAACATTTCAAGCAATTAGAATTGAAGTAAATAATGAAATAAAACCATTATATCAAACTGTAAAAAAGTGTATTGAATCTTTAAATCCAAATGGAAGACTATGCATTATAACTTTCCATTCATTAGAAGATAGAGCTGTGAAAAATGCATATATTGAAGCGAAAGGAAAATGTACTTGTCCAAAAGATTTACCATATTGTGTATGTGGTGCAAAATCTTTAGGAGAAATTATAACAAAAAAACCAATTGTTGCAACTGAAAAAGAACAATTGGAGAACTCAAGAAGTAAAAGTGCAAAATTAAGAATATTCGAAAGAAAATAAGGAGGTGAGTAACTTATGGCAAGAAGTAGATATGAATACAGTACGACTCCAAGAAAATTAGAACCTGAATACAAGCCACAAAGGCAAAGTAGAAAAAGAAAATTAAAAGTAGTAGAAGATTTGCCACGACAAGAAGTTAAAGTGTCAAAAGAGCAGAAGAAAAAACAAACAAAAGTCACATTAACAGTTATTGCTATATTTATTCTACTATTAACCATAAGTTATAGAAACTCACAAATCAATGAAAGATTTAATGAAGTACAAACTTTAAAAAAAGAATTATCATCTCTTGAAAAAGAAAATGAACAATTAAGAGTAAACATAGAAAATGGATTGAATTTAAATACTATAGAAAAGCTAGCAAAAGAAAAATTAGGTATGCAAAAATTAACAAATAAACAAACAGTTTATGTGAGCTTACCTAAAAAAGATTATGTAGAATCAGCTTCTGAAGAAGTTATAATTGAAGAGGAAGAAAATTGGTTTACTAAAATCATTAATAAAATATTTTAATTCTAAAGGAAAATAAATAATTAAAAAATGAATAAAATAAATGACCTCTAATAAATATTATTAGAGGTGTTTTTATGATTGTAACAAAACTATCTAGTAAAAGGAAAATGAGGAATACATTATTTATTTGTTTTCTTATTATGATTTGTTTAATAGTTAGACTAGGTTTTATACAATTTGTTAAAGGAGAAGAACTTTCAAGTATGGCATATCAGCAACAAACACTCGATAGAAAAATAAATCCTAAAAGAGGAACTATATATGATGCTACTCGGAAAAATAGAACTAGCTGTTAGTAGTACAGTTGAAACTGTAACAGTAAATCCGGGGAATATAGCAAAAGAAGATAAAGAAAAGGTTGCAAAAAAATTGTCCGACTTATTTGAATTGGATTATGAAAGTACATTAAAGAAAGTAAATAAAAGAAGTTCAATTGAAACAATAGCAAAAAAAGTAAATAAAGATAAAACTGATGACTTAAGAGTATGGATGGAACAGAACAACATTACAACAGGAATTAATATTGATGAAGACACAAAAAGATATTACCCTTATAACACATTGGCAGCTCAAATTATAGGATTTTGTGGAAGTGATAATCAAGGATTAGATGGTATTGAAGCAAAATATGACGAAGAATTAAAAGGCAAACAAGGTAGCATAGAAAGACATACTGATGCTAAGGGAGGAGAAATTGGTCACGAAGGGGAAAATTATGTTGCAGCTGTTGATGGAAACGATTTAGTGCTAACAATAGATTTTACAATTCAATCTATTGTAGAAAAATATTTAGAAGAAGCATGTATAGACAATATATGTACAGATGGTGGAAATATTGTTGTAATGAATCCGCAGAACGGGGATATTTTAGCAATGGCAACTTATCCATCATATAATTTAAATGAACCATATGAGGCATATACAGAAGAATTGAAACAAAGTTGGGACTCAATGGAGCAAGCAGAAAAAACAAAAAGCTTACAAGCAGTTTGGAGAAATAAAGCAATTGCTGATACATATGAGCCAGGTTCGGTTTTTAAATTGATTACAGCTTCAGCAGCCTTGGAAGAAGGAATAACAGATACTGATAATGAAGGAGAATTTGCTTGTACAGGTGGAATAGAAGTAGCTGGAGTTAGGATTAAATGCTGGAGATATTATAGACCACATGGATCTGAGAGTTTAAGACAGGCACTTATGAACTCTTGCAATCCAGTTTTTATTGGTCTAGGGCAAAAGATGGGAGTGAGTAAATATTATAGTTATCTAAAAAAGTTCAAGTTACTTGAAAAAACGGGAATAGATTTGCCAGGAGAAGCAAATAGCATTTTCTTGGCGGAAAATAAAGCAGGACCAGTGGAACTTGCAACTATTAGTTTTGGACAGAGATTTGAAATAACACCAATTCAATTAGCAACAGCAGTATCAGCAATAGCAAATGGTGGTAGTAGTATAAAACCAAGAGTAGTAAAACAAATTATAAATAGTGAAACAAAAGAAGTAACAGATATACCAGTACAAAAAGATGAAACAGTAATATCCAAAGAAACATCTGAAAAAGTGTTAAGTATGATGGAATCTGTTGTATCAGAGGGAACTGGGAAAAACGCAAAAGTGGCAGGTTATCGAATTGGAGGAAAAACAGGTACGTCAGAGGATGGCGTTAATACGAATAAATATGTAACTTCTTTTTGTGGTGTCGCACCAATTGATAATCCACAAGTTGTAGTATTAGTTACATTATATAATCCGACAGGAGAGGGAGGACACCAAGGAGGTGCGTGGATAATTTTAACAACACATATCTAAATTAAAACAATTATAAGTTGTTTTTTTTATTGGTTGTGATAAAATAAGAACGATGAGGAGATGAGAAAATGAGTAAAAGAAATAGAAGAAGTAAAAAAACAGAAAAAATTTTACAAGTAATTATAATTTCAATTATCCTATTAGTAAGCATATTTTTTGGAAATGACATATTAGACTTAACCAGAGAAAATACAGGAGAATCCACGGACAAAACAGTACAAACAAGTCAAACAAATGCAAATTTTAGTATAGAGGAAATTCCAGAATATACAGGAGAAATATATATTGAAATTAATAATAATAAACCATATTTTGAAGAAAGTGAATATACAACACAAAGCTTCGAAAACTATAGTGAATTGGACGAATTAGGAAGATGTGGAGTAGCATATGCAAATATTAGCAAAGAAACAATACCACCTGAAGGAGACGAAAGAGGCAGCATAAGTAATATAAAACCAACAGGTTGGAAACAAGAAAAATATGATAACGAATATTTATATAATAGGTGTCATTTAATTGGATACCAACTATCTGATGAAGATGCAAATGAATTGAACTTAATAACTGGGACAAGATATTTTAACGTAAATGGAATGTTACCATTTGAAAATAAAGTTGCAGAATATATTGCAGAAAATGAAAACAACCATGTATTATACAGAGTAACGCCAATATTTCAAGGAGATAATCTTTTAGCAACTGGAGTAGAAATGGAAGCATATTCAGTAGAAGATAATGGACAAGGAGTTTGTTTTAACGTTTTTGTATACAATGTGCAACCAGGAATCACAATTGACTATTTAACAGGAGAAAGCAGCAAGACATAAAAATGTCAAAAGAATATTGACGTAAATTAATTTACAATATATAATATTCCTAGTTTTATTCGTTTTGTTACATTTCTTAGTAACAATAATTCCCAAAAATAAAAATAAAAACTAGGAAGGTGATGTCTATTGAAATTAGATTTACTTAATGATTTATTTAGTAAAGTTAAAGATAGTGGTTTTGTACAAAATTTTATGGAAGAACTATCAAATTATTTGGAAAATTTAAATGAGAAAGGTAGTGAACAATTGGATAGCAGAAACAATGAAATAGATAAATACAGAGAAGAAAACTGTTTATATCAGGTAGTTGATTTTGCTTATGATGGCGTATTTTTACAAAATATGAATAATAATAAAGTATTTAAAGAAACAAACATGCCAAAAGAATTAATGAATAAAATAGCGAATGACTACATTTTGAGATACAAAAATGGAACATATATATTTGAAGAAAAATTAACAGACGATTTTTTTAGTAATTTAACTGATATAAATGAAAAATAAGTATAAGTTTAAAAATTTAGAGAGTTTTTATTTGTTGGAAAGAAAATTTGGAATAAAAATTTAATTTTTTAATAAGATTAAATATCAATATATAGAAAGGACAAGAAACCATGAATAAAAAACTCTCTAAATTTTTGTTAGATAAAAATAATCCGTATATATTAAAAATAGATGAAATGATAGTAGAAGTAGAATATTCAAACAACAATAAAACTTTTAAAGAGTGCATAATAAATATTTTAAAAAATAATAACTCTAATGTATGATAGGAAGGAAGAGAGATTAAATGCCAGGAAGAAAATCAAAATATTCTACTATTGAAAACAATGATATAAAAAATAAAACATGGTCAGCAGCACTATATATAAGGCTTTCACAAGAAGATGATGATAATGGAAAAGATAAGCAAGAAAGTAATAGTGTAACTAGCCAAAAAACATTATTAAGTGAATATGTAAAAGAACATGAAGATTTAATTGTTTATGATACTTATATCGATGATGGTTTTACGGGAACAGATTTTAACAGACCGGCATTTCAAAGATTGTTAAAGGACATGAAAAATGGGAAAATTAATGCAATAATAGTAAAAGACTTATCAAGACTTGGAAGAAATTATATAGAAGTGGGAAACTATATAGAACAGGTTTTTCCATTATTTAATATAAGATTTATTGCTATTAATGACACAGTAGATAGCTTTAAAAATCCAGCTAGTACAAATACAATTTTGATACCATTTAAAAATTTAATAAATGATGAATATGCACGAGATACTTCTATAAAAATTAGAACATCGTTAAATGGAAAAAAGAAAAAAGGGGAGTTTGTTGGTAGTTTTCCAGCTTATGGATATATAAAAGATCCAAAAAACAAGCATAAGTTAATAGTGGATAGAAGTGTTGCAGATGTTGTTAAAAATATATTTGAATGGACTGTAAACGAAGGGTTAGGAAAAATAACAATATGCCATAAACTAAATGAACTAGGTATTTTAAATCCCACAGGACATAAAAAAATAGAATTAGGACAAAATTATAATAACTATGGAATAAAAGATAATACATATACTTGGACACCTTCTACAATAAGAAACATTTTAAGTAATGAGGTATACTGCCGGTACTACAGTTCAAGGAAAAAGAAGAACGAAAAGTTATAAAATTCATAAAGTAGAAGCGGTTCCGAAAGAAGAGTGGATAAAAGTAGAAAATACGCATGAAGCAATTATAGATAAAGAGCTTTTTAAAAAAGCACAAGAATTGAATAAAAAAGATACAAAAGTATCCCAAAAAACAAAAAAGTTATCAATATGGGCTGGCTTTTTAAAATGCAGTGATTGTAAAAGGGCAATGAATAAAAAAAGTAGTACAAATAAATCGGGAAAAACTTACGAGTATTATATATGTAGTACATATAGAAAAAAATCGAATAAGCTATGCACAAAACATACTATAAAAGTAGAAAATTTAAAGAAAGCGATTTTAGAAACCATTAATTTTCATATTGATTTATTGATAGATATCAATGAGGTTATAGAAGAAGTTGATAAAAGCACATTTAAAAACATCAAAAATGAAAGTATCGAAAAAATGATTAAGGCAAAACAGAACGAAATATCTAAACTATCGAATTTTAAATTAATATTATATAAAGATTGGAAAAATGCATACATAACCCAAGAGGAATATTTTGAATACAAGCAAAAGTATGTGGAAGATATAAAAAGGTTAAAGCAAAATATAAAAATATTAGAAAACGAAAAGCAAAAATTGGAGGAAAAAAAACAATTACATAATAAAAAAATAAAAGAATTTGAAATGCAAAGAGGTATAAAAGCATTATCAAGAGATATAATGATGGAACTAATTGAATGTATATATGTGCATGAAAATGGCAATATAACGATTAAGTTTAGCTTTAAAGATGAATTTAAAAATAAAGTATAAGCAATAAATAAAAATCGGTCAAATTTGAGCCGATTTTTTATCGTAAGGTAATTTGTGTTGTCAAAATACACCAAGGAGGTGGTGTGGCAGCACCAGTAGGAGCACAAGTATTTAGTGAGATTTTACCATATTTAGAGGTTAATAAAGGGAATCAAGAAGAAGTTGAAACAGTAGAACAAGTGGAAACTCCAGATATTGCCGGAAAAAGTATAACAGAAGCACAAAAGATTTTAAAAGAAAGTGGATTAGAAATGGTTATTGAAAATGAAATAGAGGGGTTAGATAAGGAAAATACTTTTATAAAAGAACAAACTCCTAAAGCTGGAATTGTGGTAAATAAAGACAGTAATATATATATAACATATTAACTAAATAAAATCACTTTAATCAACTAAATAATATTTAACAGTTATAATAAATTTACGTAGTAAATATTTAAGTAAATGCAATACCAAAAAAAGCGGGAAAAAATGCCAAAAACTCTATACAAAAAAGGAATTTAGTTATATAATGTAAAAAAATTGTGTGGCAAAAAATGCAACAATTTGATTGAAGGGATTGATAAGAAATGAATTTAAAACAAATGTTGATAGGATTAGAAGGTTTAAAAGTAAAAGGCGATTTGGAAATCGATGTAAAAGGAATTGCAAGCAACTCAAAAGAAATAAAAGAAGGATATTTATTTGTAGCTATTAAAGGATTTGAAGTTGATGGACACAAATATGTTGAAGATGCTATTAAAGCTGGAGCAATAGCTGTTATGATAGAAGAAGGTTGTGATTTAAAATCGCTAAAAATACCTGCTGAAGTTACAGTTGTTATGGCTAAAAATACAAGAGAAGGATTAGCAATTAGTTCTAGTAATTTTTACGGAAATCCATCTAGCAAATTTAAATTAATAGGAGTAACAGGAACAAAAGGAAAGACAACAACAACTTTTATGATTAAAGAAATTTTAGAAAAAGCTGGTAAAAAAGTAGGATTAATAGGAACAATTGCAATTTATATTAATGGCAAAAAAATGAAAGAAAGTGATAGAACAACACCAGAAAGTTTAGAATTACAACAAATATTTGCAAAAATGGCAGAAGAAGGAGTAGAGGCTGTTGTAATGGAAGTATCATCACAAAGCTTAAAACTACACAGAGTAGATGGTTGTGAATTTGATATGGTGTTATTTACAAACTTTTCAGAAGATCATATTAGTGCAAAAGAACATCCAGATATGCAAGATTATTTCCAATCAAAATTAAAATTATTTGAAATGTGTAAAACAGGAATTGTTAATACAGATGACTTGTATGGAGCTAAAATACCAAGATTATTTCCAGATAGTAATATAACAACATATGGTATCGATAATTATGCAAATCTTTTGGCAAAAGATATTACGATAACTAACTCTTATGTAGATTTTAAAGTGAAAATAACAGATAGAAATGAGAGAGTAAAAACATGCATACCAGGAAGATTTAGTGTATATAATTCATTAGCTGCAATTTGCGTAGCACAAAAATTTGGAATATCACCAGAGACAGTAAAAGAAGCCTTACTAGAAGTTAGAGTTCCAGGAAGATCAGAACTTGTTGACAATAAATTGGAAATTCCAATAATGATAGATTATGCACATTCACCAGAAAGTTTACAAAATATATTACAAGCAGTAAAAAGTTATACAAGAGGAAGAGTTATTTCTGTATTTGGATGTGGTGGAGATAGAGATAGCGGTAAAAGACCAGTTATGGGAGAGATTTCAGGAAGAATAGCAGATTATACAATTATCACTTCTGACAATCCAAGAACAGAAGATCCTAAGAAAATTATAGATCAAATCGAAGAAGGAATCAGAAAAACAAAAGGAAAATATTCAGTTATAATTGATAGAATAGAAGCAATTAAGTATGCTATTAAAATGGCAACAAAAAGAGATATTATCGTTTTAGCTGGTAAGGGACATGAAACTTATCAAGAAATAAATGGAGAAAAACGACCATTTGATGAAAGAATTATTGTAAGAGAAATAATAGAAAATATAAAATAAACATAAAGAGAAAAGACATGGAGATACATAAATTAGGCTTCATGTCTTAAGAAAGGTTTGATAAAATTGAAACTTGAAACATCGTTATTACTTATATCGTTTGCAACAGCAATTATTTTAGGAATAATTATTATTCCTATATTACAAAAATTAAAGATAGGACAAATAGAAAGAGATGATGGACCAAAATCACATTTAAAGAAACAAGGAACACCAACCATGGGTGGAATTATTATGATAGTTACTATGATTTTGGTAGTGACAGGAACTTATATATTTTTTACAGTAAAACAACAAAGTGAAATAGCTAATAAATTGTTACCAATTTTATTATTGACAATAGGTTTTGGACTAATAGGATTTATAGATGATTTTAAAAAGTTAGTATTGAGAAATACCGAAGGTTTAAAACCAAGTTATAAAATGTTAGGGTTACTAATCATATCAGTAGCGTATGTAATTTATTTAGTATATGGATTAAAGATAGGAACAGAGACCTATATTCCTATTATTAAGCAAATGATTACAATGCCAGTATATTTGTATATACCATTTGCCATTATTGTAATACTAGCAACAACAAATGCAGTGAATTTAACTGATGGAATTGATGGACTTTCTTCTAGTGTTTGTGCTATTATAGTTACTTGTCTAACTATAATAGGAATTCAATATAGTACAATAGAGATTTCAGTATTTGGAAGTATTGTAATTGGTGCAATACTGGGATTTTTAATGTTCAATATACATCCGGCAAAAGTATTTATGGGAGATACGGGTTCTTTGTTACTTCGGAGGTGTAATCTCAGCAATGGCACTTTATCTAAAAATGCCATTATTATTAATTGTAATTGCTTTAATACCAGTTTTGGAGACATTATCTGTTATTATACAAGTAGCTTACTTTAAAAAGACTGGGAATAGGATCTTTAAGATGGCACCATTACATCATCATTTTGAATTATCAGGATGGAAAGAAAATAAGGTAGTAACTGTATTTAGTTTAATTACATTAGTGTTATGCATAATTGGACTAAAGATAATATAAAATTATAATAGGAAATAAAAAACAAAAGTTAAGGAAGGAAGAAAATAGATGGCAAAAAAGAAAAAAGAAAGAAGTTTTTCAAGTTTTGTTAATAATCCAATAGATTTTACATTATTAATAACAATCTTATTACTATTATCCATTGGACTAATTATGGTTTTATCTGCAAGCTCGCCTTCTGCACTTGCAGAAAGTGGAAATAGTTATGCTTTTTTCTCAAAACAATTGATTTTTGCAATTTTAGGAATTGTTGCTATGTTGTGTATTTCTAAAATTGATTATAGATTTTATCAGAAATTTTATAAACATGCGTGGTGGATTGCACTAATTTTATTAGCACTTGTATTGGTAGCTGGAAGAACAATTAATGGAGCAAAAAGATGGCTTTATATTACAGAAACATTATCTTTTCAACCTTCTGAAGCGGTAAAGTTATTAATGATTATCTTTTATGCAGGAGTTTTAGTTAAAAATAGAGATGAATTAGGAACGTATGGAAAAGGTTTTTTGAAACATATGTGTTTCTTAGCTCCAATCATAGGGTTACTTTTGTTAGAGCCACATTTTAGTGCGTCTATTGTTATTATAGGAATTTGTGCTATTATAATGATAATGGCTGGCTGTAAATTTTGGCACTTTGCAGCAACAGGAGGAATTGTAGGAATACCAGCTATGATAGCTTTAATCATTGCAGAACCATATAGATTACAAAGGGTTACAACTTTTTTTGACCCTTGGAAAGATGCAACAGGAGAAGGTTGGCAAGTTATTCAAAGTTTATATGCTATTGGATCAGGAGGACTTTTTGGAGTAGGACTTCGGAGAAAGTAAGCAGAAATTTTTATACATACCAGAACCACATAATGATTTCATATTCTCAATTTTAGGAGAAGAATTAGGATTTTTTGGGTGTGCTGTTGTTTTAATTTTATTTGCTATTTTTATTTGGAGAGGGGTACTAATTGCTATGAGATCACCAGATATGTTTGGTAGCTTACTTGCAATCGGAATAACGGCATTAGTAGCTATACAAGTTATCATAAATGTAGCAGTTGTAACATCTTCTATGCCAGCAACAGGTATGCCATTACCATTTTTTAGCTATCGGAGGAACGGCTTTGTTTATTTTATTGTGTGAAATGGGAGTATTGTTAAATATATCAAGAGCGAGTGCAAAATGATAATTTTTGATGTTTTTGAGATGTTTTTTGGGACGGAGTAAAAAAACATCTTTAAAGTAATTAATAAAAGAGACAAAAATGAAAGAGAGATGTTTTTTTACTCCGTCCCAAAAAACATCTCAAAAACATCAAAGGAGGGGTAGAATGAGAGTAATTATTGCAGCAGCTGGAACAGCGGGACATATTAATCCAGGAATAGCAATTGCCAATAAAATAAAGCAAGAAGAAAAAAATTCGGAAATTATATTTATAGGAACAACAAGAGGATTAGAAAATGATTTAGTACCAAGAGCAGGTTATAAATTAAAAACAATTGATGCCTATGGTTTGAGTAAAAAATTAACAATTGAAAATATAAGGAAAATGTATAAAACTTTAAAAGGATATGGAGAAGCAAAAGAGATTATAAAAAACTTTAAACCAGATATTGTTATAGGAACAGGTGGATATATTTGTGGTGCAACAATATCATCAGCACATAGTTTAAAAATACCAACATTATTACATGAGAGTAATGCATTTCCTGGAAAAGCAATTAAAATTTTAGCTAGTAAAACAGATACAATATTAGTTTCTTTTAAAGATGCTATTCCAAGAATAAAGAATGGGAAAAATGTAGTTTTTACTGGTACTCCAGTAAAAATTAAGAAGAAAAATTATTCAGAGGTAGAAAAGGCAAAAATAATAGCTAAAGTCGGATTAAATCAAGAGGTGCCTATTGTACTAGTATTTGGTGGAAGTCAAGGAGCAAAAAGAATTAATGATACAATTCTAGAAATAATTAAGAATAAAGAAAATAAAAATTATCAAGTTATTTGGGCAACAGGGCCTAAACAATATGATGTAATTAAAGAAGAATTGGAAACACTAAATATTAATATTAATAATATAAAAAATATGAAAATCATGCCATACATTTATAATATGGAAGAAATTATGAATGTAGTAGATGTAATTGTGGCTAGAAGTGGAGCAATGACAATAACAGAAATATCAAATTTGGGAAAACCATCGATACTAGTTCCATTACCAAATGTTAGTCATGACCATCAATTATATAATGCAAAAGCTTTAGAAAATGTAGGAGCAGCTAAAATTATATTAGATGATAAAATTAATGGACAGATATTAAATTCGACAATAGAGGAGATTATTAAGAATCCAAATAACATGCAAGAAATGGGGAAGAATGCATTTAAAATTTCAACAACAGATGCGGAAAACAAAATTTATGAGGAAATCAAAAAAATAGTGAAATAGAGGGAAAAATATGTTTAAGAACATGCAAAATAAAATTATACTAATATTTCTTTTAATAGGGATAACCCTAATTGGAGGATTAGGAATATTTTATCTTGTTTCATTAGAAAATATTGCGACTCAGATATCAGCAGAACAAATTGAAAATATGGGACAAGTATTAGAAGCAATACAAAGAGAATCTGTAAATATCAAAGTAATATTAATTGCTAGCATAATAATATTTGCAGTAGCTGGAATAGTGATTTGCAGTATTCTTTCAAGATTTGTAATTTATCCAATCAATAAATTAATTAAAAGTGCAGAAAAAATCACAGAAGAAGAAGGAAAAGATACTAATAAAAATGCAAAGAAAAGAAAAAAGACAGAAATGAAAAATTTAGAAAATGTATTTGGAATAATGACAACAGAATTGAAAGAAAAATTAAGTGAAGTTTCAACGCAAAAAAATCAAATAGAAACTATTTTATTACATATGACAGATGGAATTATTGCTTTTAATAGGCAAGGAGAAATTATATTAATTAACCCAGCAGCTAAAAAGTTTTTGAGTATAAGACCAGAGGATAATACCTTTGATGACATATTTGGAAAATTTAATCTAAATATGAATATAGAAAAAATAATTTATTTAGAAAATTGGACTTCAACAGAGCAAAGAATTCAAGTTGATGATAAATATGTAAAAGCTTTTTTTGCACCATTTAAAAATGATTCAGAAAGGCCAGATGGAGTAATTGCAGTAATTCAAGATATTACAGAACATGTAAAACTAGACAATATGCAAAAAGAACTGGTAGCGGATGTATCACATGAGTTAAAAACACCAATTACTTCTATTATGGGTTATGCAGATACTTTATTAGAAGGAGAATATGATAAAGAAACACAAGATAAATTTTTAAATGTCATAGCAACAGAAGCAAGAAGGATGGCAAAATTAGTTACAGATTTATTAACACTTTCTAGATATGATAGTAACAAAAAAAGAACTCAAAAAGAGCTATTTGATTTAGGAGACTTAGTAAAGAAATGTCAAGACAAATTAGCAATTGAAATAAAGAAAAAAAATCATTCTGTAAATTGCTTTGTTACTGCTGATGTGCCACCAGTTTATGCCGATAAATATGATATAGAAAGAGTAATTTTAAATATTTTGACAAATAGTATTAAATATACTAAAGATGGTGGAGAAATAAAAATATATGTTGGTTTTGTGTATAATGATGCCTATATAAAAATTTTTGATAACGGAATTGGAATTCCAGAAGAAGATTTGAGCAGGATATTTGAAAGATTTTATCGTGTTGATAAAGCACGTACAAGAGAAATGGGAGGAACAGGACTAGGACTTTCTATTGCGAAAGAAATTCTAGATAAAAATGGCGGAAGTATTGATATAAAAAGTGTAGTAGGACAAGGTACAGAAGTAGTAATTAGAATTCCTACTAAAGAAGAATAAAAAAGAAATTTCGTAGAGTGTTTAACTCTACGAAATTTTTATATTAAAATTATAGCAATAAATAGTATAAATAGCAAGCAAAATAAATAAATTATAAAAAAATGAAAAAAGAAAAATTGTAAAAAAATTAACATCAAAAAATTATTAAAAATGAAGAAGGAGAAGAAATTTATAGTATTCCTTTTTTTCGTAGAGTTAAACACTTTACGAAAAGTGAAAGGAGAACTAATGGAGTTGAGAACAAAAGAAAATAAAGAAAAAGGAATAACTATAATAGCATTAATTGTAACAATTATAGTTTTAATAATATTAGCAGGAATTACAATAACATTTCTAACAGGAGATAACAGCATAATTATAAATTCTAAAAAAGCAAAATTTAGAACAGAAATAAAAGAAATAGAAGAACAAATTGAAATGGCAGAAATAAATAGAAATGAAGGAGAAGATTTTGAGTATGGAACTTTAAATTTTCTAATAGGTAGAAATGATGAATATAATGAAATATTATTAATAGAAAATAAAGAATTAGTATACGATACTGAAAAAGTAAATGAAGAACAAGTAAAATGGCTAGAAGAAATGGGCATACACGCTAAAAATAATATAATACCTATTTATACAGAAGAACAATTAGCTAAAATAGGAAAAGGAGAAGAGGTGACTATTTCAGAAGTAGGTGGAATTAAATATACATTTAGTTCAGATGCTAATTATTATTTACAAAATGATATTATTTGTGAGGGTGGCGAAAATAATAAATTTGTACCAATCAATAGATTAGATGGATGTATAGATGGAAATTATCATAAAATAGAAAATATATACATAGAATCTAGTGAAGTTTCAGGATTGGTTAGAACAAATCAGCGGAACAATAAGAAATTTAGGAATTAGCGGAAATGTAAAAGGAAGTTATTCAACAGGGGCAATAGCTGGAAATAATAAAGGGATAATAGAGAATTGTTATAATTTAGCTACTATAGAATCTAATAATGGTAATGAAATAGGAGGAATTACAGGAAATAATCATGGCATAATAAAAGAATGTTATAATAATGGTAAAATAATAGGTATTAATTATATTGGTGGAATAGTAGGGCTTAATTATGGAGAAGTTATAAACTGTTATAATACAGGAAATTTAGATCATATTAGATGTATGCACAAAGGAGGTATTGCAGCGGAGAGTAGAGAAGGAACAAAAATAATTAATTGCTATAATGTGGGATTAGTTGGAAATACTTCATATAACAATGGCTCAATTCTTGGAACAAATGCAGGTGTTGACGTGAATAATTGTTATGGACTTAACAATGAAAAAATTGAGATTGTAGGTTTTTCAGAAGTTGTTTTTGAAAATTGTGCAATGAAAAGTGAAGAAGAAATGAAAACAAAAGAGTTTTTAGACCTATTAGATAGTAATACTGAGAAAAAATGGAAAAAGAGTGAAGTGTATCCAAAATTATACTGGGAATAAAGGGAAAATATTTTTTTAAATATCTTCCTTTTTTAATTGCTAAATAAGTGAAATTAATGTATAATAGTAGAGTATGAAAACAAAAGTAAAAATAAGGGAGAGATATAAATTGAATTCAACTATGAAAGAAATATTAGAATGGGTATATTGCATTATAATAGCATTAGTGCTAGCGATGTTATTTAGATATTTTATAGGAACACCAACAATTGTAAAACAAGTATCTATGTATCCAACATTAGTACAAGACCAAAGATTATGGCTAAATCGTTGGGATAGAACGACAAAGACACTACCAGAAAGAGGCGAAATTATTACATTTGAAGAACCAGCAAAAACTAGCTACACAGCTTCAGAAATAGATATGACAAATCCAGTAGCAAAATATGAAAAAAGAACAGGAATAGAATGGTTTTTTAAAAACTTTTTAGAAATTGGAAAAAGAAGTTATATAAAAAGAGTAATTGCTCTTCCAGGAGAACATGTAGAAATAAAAGACGAAAAAGTATATATTAATGGAGAAGAGTTAGACGAACCATATTTACAAGAAGGAATTGTAACAGATGTTATGGGAGTTGGATTTAGTGACTTTATAGTTCCAGAAAATTGTGTATTTGCTATGGGAGATAACAGAAATCATAGTACAGATTGTAGGGCGTTTGGATGTATTCCATTAGAAGAAATAGAAAGTACTGTAGCTATAAGAATTTGGCCACTAGATAAATGGGGAAAGGTCGAATAATAAAGGAGACTTTAGGATGTTTGAAAATATTATTGGAAATAGTCCAATTAAAAATATGTTAGAACAAGCAATTACTAATCAAAAAGTATCACATAGTTACTTATTTATTGGAATATCGGGAATTGGAAAGAAAATGCTTGCTACTGAATTTGCAAAAGCAGTTCTATGTTTAGAACAAAATAAAATTTGTAATACCTGTAAATCTTGTGTTGAATTTGACAGCAATAATAATCCTGATTTCTTATATGTAAAACCAGAAGGAAATAGCATAAAAATAGAACAAATAAGAGAGTTACAAAAAAAGATACAAGAAAAACCAATTATTTCAAGTAAAAAGGTTTATATAATAGACGATGCAGACCTTATGACAAAAGAAGCGCAAAATTGTTTATTAAAAACATTAGAGGAGCCACCAGAATTTGCAACGATTATATTAATAGGTTCTAATGAAAACGCTTTTCTAACAACAATAAAATCAAGATGTATGATTCTTCACTTTAAACCAATAGCAGATTCAGAAATGAAACAATATTTAACGAAAAATTATCAAATGAATAATATTACTCAAAATATGTTAGATACATTTCAAGGAAGCATTGGAAAGGCAATTAGTCTAAGAGATAAACAAGAACAATATACAAATTTAGAAACAATTGTAAATAATTTATCGAGAAAAGACTTGATTGACATTTTAAAGTTAGCAGAAATATTATATAAATCAAAAGAAGAAATTTTTGAGATGTTAGATTATATAAATATTATTCTACTAAAGATGGCAAAAACAGATTATCAATACACAAAATGTATTAAAATAGTGGAAAGTACTAAGAGAAAGTTAAAACAAAATGCTAATTATGATATGTGTATAGATGATATGCTATTTAATATGTGGGAGGAAGTAAATTGAAAAATATTATAGGAGTTAGATTTAAAAAATTAGGTAAAATATATTTTTTTAATCCGAAAAATTTGAAAGTAAAAAAAGGCGATAAAGTTATAGTAGAAACAGCTCAAGGAGAAGAATATGGGGAAGTTATGATTCCAAATAGATTTGTAGAAGATGAAAAAATCATAGCACCATTAAAAAAAGTAGTAAGAATTGCAAATTATAAAGATCATAAACATTATGAAGAATGTAGAAAAAAAGAAAAAGAAGCTTTTAAAGTATGTGAAAAGAAAATAAAAGAGCATAAATTAGATATGACATTAACAGATGTTGAATATAAGTTTGATAATAGCAAAATATTATTTTATTTTACAGCAGATGGAAGAATTGACTTTAGAGAGTTAGTAAAAGATTTAGCGGCAATTTATAAAACTAGAATTGAGTTACGTCAAATAGGAGTAAGAGACGAAGTAAAAAGAATTGGTGGAAATGGAGTTTGCGGAAGAGAACTTTGTTGTTGTACTTTTTTAAGTGATTTTGAAGCAGTATCAATAAAGATGGCAAAAGAACAAAATATATCTTTAAATCCTTCTAAAATTTCTGGAAATTGTGGAAGATTGATGTGTTGTTTAAAATATGAAAGTGAAGTTTATGAAGATAAATTAAAAAGACTTCCTAATATAGGTGCAATTGTAAAAACAGAAGATGGAGAAGGCGAAGTTGAAAACATCGAAACTTTAAAAGAAGTTGTTAAAGTAAAAGTAAAAGATGGAGATGGATATTTTTCTAGAAAATATAATCTGAAAGATATAGAAATTATAAAAGATGCAGCTAAAGAAATAATAGACGAAGAAGAATTAGAGCATAAAAAAGAATTAGAAGAATTAGAAAAATTAGAACAAGAAGATAAAGAAAGTAGAGAATAAAATAGATATAACAGTAGAATTTTTAGGAGGTGAGACAAATGGCATATAAAATAACAGATAAATGTATCTCTTGTGGTGCATGTGCTGCTGAATGTCCAGTAGGATGCATATCACAAGGAGATGACAAATTTGTAATTGATGAGTCAGCTTGTATTTCATGTGGTACTTGTGCAGGAGTTTGCCCAGTTGAAGCACCAGAAGAGGCTTAATAGATAATAGCATCAATTTTAATAAATTATTTTTTAAATTAAATGAGAAAAGAAAAGTTACAAATGATTTTAAATCAAATGTAACTTTTCTTTTTATTTTATTCGGCTCTATTTGTAATTTCTTCTAAATCTAATAATTCTTGCCATCTCTTATCTACTTCTTTTTGGAATTCTTCAATCATCCATTCATTACCAGGTTTAAACATATGTTTAAATCTTTTTTGTGGTCTTAAAAATTCTTCAATTGGTAATTTTTTAGCAGGCTTATAATTAATTTTATATTTTCCATCTATTACTTCATATAAAGGCCAATAACATGTTTCAACAGCTAATTTATTAATTTGCATTAGCATATCTGTTGGGTAACCCCATCCTCTTGGGCATGGAGCCATAACATTTAAGAATGTTGGACCTTCTGTATAAATAGCCTTTTCAGCTTTTTCATACATATCTTTAAAGTTCATATAACCAACTGTTTGAGCAACATATGGTAAATGGTGGCCTACCATTATTTTTGTCAAGTCTTTTCTAGATTGCATTTTTCCTGGAATTTTAGTTCCAGCTGGAGAAGTAGTTGTATCCGCAAATTTTGGTGTTGCAGAAGAACGTTGTATACCTGTATTCATATAGGCACCATTGTCATAACAAACATATACCATGTCATGTCCACGTTCCATAGCTCCTGATAAACTTTGGATACCAATATCATAAGTTCCACCGTCTCCACCAAAAGCAATAAATTTAGTTGTATTATCAATTTTTCCTTGTTTTTTCATAGATTGATATGCAGCTTCTGCTCCAGATAGGGTCGCAGCAGCGCATTCAAATGCTGTATGAATAAAAGAATCTGTCCAAGCAGTATAAGGGTAAATAAATGTAGAAACCTCCATACATCCAGTAGCACCAGCTACAACAGCATGGTCTTCTGGTTTTAAAGCTCTCATAATCATTCTAGCAGCTGGAGGAGCACCACAACCAGCACACATTCTATGACCTGATGTGAATCTAGAAGGTTTATTAGCTACTACTTCTTTTACATTATAAGGCATATTATTTAGCCTCCTTTCTTAATCCGAAATATCTAAATGGATTTTCAACTTTTCCTGATTTTGATATTTCTAGTAAATCTTCATAAACTTTTTCAATATCATCTGCTTTAGTGTCTCTACCACCAATTCCATAAACATAGTTTACAGCAGGTACATGTTTATTACATACGTACATAGCAGATGTTACATCTTCAAATAAAGCACCACCAGCAGCATTTAAAGAATCTGCTTTGTCAAGAATAGCAATAGCTTTTAGATGACTTAGAGCTTCAGCTATTTCTTCTACTGGGAAAGGTCTAAAAACACGAAGTTTTAGAAGACCAGCTTTTATTCCTTTAGATCTTAATTCATCTACTACATGTTTTGTAGTTCCTGCTGTTGAATTCATACAAACAACTGCAACTTCGGCATCTTCTAACTTATATTCTTCGAAAAATCCATATTTTCTTCCAGTCATTTTTTCAAAGTCTTTTGCTACTTCTAAAATGACTTTTTTAGCATTTTTCATAGCTTCTGCTTGTTGTGCCTTATGTTCAAATAAATAAGATTGAACATCTAAAGGACCAACTGCAATTGGCTCTTTTTGATTTAATAAATAATGTTCAGGATGATATTCTCCTACAAATTCTTTTACTTTTTCATCCTCTTCTAATTCTATGTTTTCAATAGAATGTGAAGTTATAAAACCATCTTGACATACCATTAATGGAAGTCTAACACTTTCATGCTCAGCAATTCTGTGTGCCATTAAAGTATTGTCATATGCTTCTTGATTGTTTTCAGAAAATAGCATAATCCAACCAGCATCTCTTACACCCATAGCATCAGAATGATCATTATGGATGTTTAATGGTCCAGAAACAGCTCTGTTTACTAAAGATAATACTATAGGTAAACGCAAACTAGAAGCGATGTAAATCATTTCCCACATTAATGATAGTCCATTAGCAGAAGTAGCTGTCATTGCTCTTGCTCCAGCTGATTCTGCACCAATACAAGCAGACATAGCACTATGTTCACTTTCAACAGCAACAAATTCAGTATCAACAGTTCCATTTGCTACGAATGTTGAAAAGTATTGTGGAATTTCAGTTGATGGGGTAATAGGGAATGCTGCTACTACATCTGGATTAATTTGTTTCATAGCAGTTGCTGCAGCTTCATTACCACTTAATCTTTCTCTTATACTCATAATTTTCCTTCCTTTCTATTCTTCTTTCATTTCAATTGCTCCAAATGGGCAAGTTTTAGCACATACGCCACATCCTTTACAATAATCATAATTAAAATCTTCTCTTTTCAAATCTTTGTTAACTGGAATAGCATCATCTGGACAAACAGGGAAGCAAAGTCCACATTGCTTACATTTTTCACTTAAGAAAACAGGTTTTATACTTCTCCAGTCACCAGTTTTAAATTCTCTAGCATTACCAGAGTTATAAATATCACCACCAGGAGTCATTTTTTCCATAGGGGTGTTAGGATTTATATTTGTCATATCTTCTTTACCTCCTTTAATGCCATTTCTAAAGCTTTCATATTACCATCAATTACTTCTGGTTTTTTTGCAAATTTATGTTTAAAAGAACCTTTCATATCTTCCAATAGAGCTTCGTCACTCATAATTCCACTTACTTTTACAATTGCTGCAAGCATTGGAGTATTTGGAAAATATCTTCCAAGAGTTTCTTCTGATATCTTTCTAGCGTCAATAGTGTAAATATCACCTTTGTATCCTTTTAAAACTTTTTTCAAATAATCTTCTGATTTTGTTGTATTAATTACAATAGCTCCTGTTTCTTTTAGGCCACTTGTTACATCTACTGATTCTAAAAGTGTGTCATCAACGACTACCACATAATCAGGCTCATAAATGTTACTGTGAATTGTAATAGGCATGCTACTAATTCTGTTATAAGCAGTAATAGGAGCCCCCATTCTTTCAGGACCATATTCTGGAAAACCTTGAATATATTTTCCTGTGTTGAAAGCAGCATCAGCAAGTAAAAGTGAAGCTGTTTTGGCACCTTGACCGCCTCTACCATGCCATCTAATTTCAATTAAGTTATCCATGTTAAATTAGCCTCCTTTTTTATATTTTTACGAGTTTAGTATATGCCTAAAAGTAAGGAATGTCAAGCAAAATTTGTAGAAGCTGACTGGAGAGTTAAAGTTATGTTACTGCTCAGCCTTGATTTATATTTATATTAGTTAAAAACACCGCGTAAGCGACCAAACGAGCTAAAAGCGAGTGCGATTGGAGCAACCTACATTTTATTTTATAATAATAGGTTGCGACACACAAGGTGTTTCAAACTAATATAAATATAAATCAAGGCTGAGCAGTAACAACTTATTTAATATGACATGTGAAATTTTTTACAACCAAAAAAGAACTATACCAGAAAATATCTAGTATAGTTCATCATCATTGGTAACAAAGCCAAATACCAATATTGCTATTGATATTATAAGAATAGTCTTTGCAAATACCATCTCCATATCTGTGCGGAAAAAAAATCCAATTGCAAATGCAATAATTAGAGACAATATTATTATTGCAGCAACATAATTACTAGTTTGATTGTCGATATAAATAAATAATATAATTGATATTAGAGCAATTACTAGTAATGAAATATCGATGCCGAACATAAGTGATAGCAATAGATTTGCTATCATGCTACCAATAGCCCATATTGATGCCCAGATTCCTAGTGTCTTCATAAAATTTCCTCCTGGTGCCTTTCTAGGACACTTCTTTTTTCTTTTGTATTTTATTACTATAATAATATATCTAAATTTTCCTGCACTTTTTCGTGCGTACTTCTTTAGATATTCTAGTAATAAATAATTATGTAACTAATATAATTATAACATAAAATTGGCTAATTTACAAAAATTTCAAGAATATGAGTATGAATAAGGAGAAGTTTAGAGGTTTATGAAAAAAGTAACTCAAATTATCAAATTTCTTGTTTAATAATTTGAGTTACTTTTTTATTTTGATTTTTCATCGTTTTTCTTTCTTGACCATTTATCTTTTTTATGAGATTCTTCTGGAATAACAACATTTTTAGGTTTTTTGTTAGCTGATTTAGGTGTAGGAACATTTAAATGGTCATAAACAGGAGAAATATCCAAATTAGAACCGTCACCAGTAACTACTTCTAAATTCTTTTTTTCTTCCATAAAAATTACCCCCAAAAATTAATTTTTTATTATATTACCATATAAACATAGAAAGTGCAAGAAAATCAAAAAAATATTGACATATGTACTATTTCGTGACATAATATATACGCTAAATAAAATTTTTAAGAAGGAAGAAATAATGGAAATTAATCAAAAAAAAGGAATTATAGAAGCAATACTTTTTGCAGCAGGAAGACCAGTTAATAAAAATGAATTTGTACTAGCACTTGAAATGACACCAGAAGATATCGATAGTATTGTAAAAAATATGCAAGAAGAATATAGAAATGAAAATAGAGGAATTGAATTAATAGAGGTCAACGACTCTTATCAATTATGCACAAAAAAAGATTTGTATGAATATGTATATCCTATATTAGATAAAAGAAATAAACCAAATTTATCAGGTGCAGCATTAGAAACTTTGTCAATTATTGCTTATAATCCTAGAATAACAAGAGCTGAGATAGAATCAATTAGAGGAGTTTCAGCAGATGCTTGTGTATATAAATTATTAGAATATGGATTAATAGAAGAAGCAGGAAAAACAGATCTACCTGGAAAACCAATGTCATATAAAACAACAAATGAATTTTTAAGAATGTTTGGATATTCTTCATTAGAAGAATTGCCAGAATTACCACGTTACAAATTAGACGAGAATAAGCAAATTGTAATAGATGATTTAATAGAAGAAGACAAAATGGAGGCTCCTAACCCCATAGGGGAAGAGAATACAGATAATCAGATAGCTGATATAGAAAAAGAGAAAATTGAATAGAAAGAGGGATTTAAATGAAATTATCACGGAACTGGAATGGGAACTATAAAATTAAACAATATAGATGAAATGTATCCAGGACAAAGTATCTTATTACAAACAGGACAACTAGTGCAATATGGAGCTGGATTATTTGGTTATAACACAATACCATTATTGGTTAGAAGAAAAGTAGAACAAATTATAGTAGAAACATTAAATAACTATGGTTGTATTGAAGTATTACTTCCAACTTTGCAACCAGATACAATTTGGAAAAATTCAGGAAGATATGATGGGTATGTAAATGATGGTACAATGTTAATTACAGAATCAAATAAAGGAACATTTTGTTTAGCTCCAACAGGAGAAGAAGCAATGCTAGAATTTGCTAGAGAAAAATTAAAATCTTATAAAAATTTACCAGTAACATATTATCAAATCGGAGAAAAATATAGAAATGAAATAAGAACAAGAGGGTATTTACTAAGAGGAAAAGCATTTCCAATGTTAGATGCTTATAGTTTTGATGCAGACGAAGAGGGAATGGCAAAATCTTATGAAAATGTAAGAAAAGCATTTTTAGAGATATTTGAAAGAATTGGTATGAAAGTAATTCCAATTGTTGCCGATAATGGTGCAATGGGAGGAAAAAAATCAGAAGAGTTTATGCTAATATCTAACCAAGGGGAAGACAAAATACTTTATGATGAAGGAACAGGAATTGGTTTAAATACAGAAATATTAGAAAAAGAAAATTATCAAGAATACTTAAAAGAAGAATATGGTATAGAAGATATTTCAAATTTTAAAGAAATTAGGACAATGGAACTAGGTCACATTTTTCAATTAGGAACAAGATATTCTGAAATGATGAATGGAAAATATACAGACAAAGAAGGAAAAGAATCTTTATATTATATGGGATGTTATGGAATTGGTGTAAGTAGAACAGTAGCAGCTTTATACGAGCAATGTTTATTAAATGATCCTAAATGGGGACCATGTGGATTTGCTATACCAGAAACAATTGCACCATATAAAGTTCAAATTGTACCTAAAATGGATAATGAAGAAAAGGTAAAAATGGCTAATGAATTATATGAAACTCTACAAAAAGAAGGTATAGGAGCTATCTTAGATGATAGAGAAAATATAAATATTGGTGCTAAAATTAAAGATTGTAAAGTTTTAGGTACACCTTACTTAGTTGTTTTAGGAGATAAAACAGAAGGAGAAAACCTAGAACTTGAAGAAACAAAAACGGGTGAAAAAACAGTATTGACTGTGAAAGATTTAATTGAAAAATTTAAATAAAAATTTTGTTTTTTGGTGTTTTTTGGGACGGAGTAAAAAAACATCAAAAATATAAAATAAAGTTTAGGGATGTAAGTAATACGTCCCGTTTTTTATTTGGGTATAAAAATAAAAGATGTTTTTTTACTCCGTCCCAAAAAACACCAAAAAACGTCTCAAAAAACATCTTAAAAAAATTCACCAAAAAAACACAAATAAAATACCAATTAGATATAATTGACGGATACAATACCGATATATAAAAAATAATCATACATAAAAAGGAGTGAATGTGTATGAAAATAAAGAAACAAGAAAGTACGGAATTGATAGACCTGAAGAACTTTTTAGATTATAATAAAAAAATTGAAGTGGAAGATAATACATTTCAAAAACTAATGTTTATTTACGAAATGGCAATAAAAGAATTAAATACAAAAATAGAAATTATGCAAAAAGAATTTAAAGTATTTTATGATTATGATTTAATTGATCATACCAATAACAGAATAAAAAAACCAGAAAGTATTATTCAAAAAATGAAGAAAAAAGAATGCAAATTAACTTATAAAGGAATGATAGAAAATATTAATGATATAGCAGGTATAAGAGTAATTTGTCCACTTAAAAAAGATATATTTTCTATTAGGAATTTACTACAAAATTTACCAGGAATAGAAACAATAAAAGAAAAAGATTATGTAACAAATCCTAAAGAAAGTGGATATTCAGCATATCACATAATATTAGGAGTTCCGGTTATGTTGTCACAAAAAGTAATCTATGTAAAAGTAGAAGTTCAAATTAGGACTATGGCAATGGATTTTTGGTCAAGTTTAGAACACAAAATGAAATATAAGCCAGAAGAAAAACCAAATAAAAAAACATCAAAAGAGTGGATTACATGTGCTAAAATGATAAATAAAATAGATAATAGAATGATGTTGCTAAATGAGTGAGACAGGTGGGACAGAGCAAATCTGTCTCATTTTTTTGTCGAGTTTTGTAAAAAGGATGCTAAAAATTTATACAAAAAGATATTAACCTCAAAAAATTCCAAGAAAAGGAAGGATTTATGTAAAATACGTAGAATAATATAAGTATGTAAATTTATTTGAAATAATTTGAAAGAAAGTAAGGAAAAAATGCCAAGATATAGTGATGAAATTATAGAAGAAGTAAGACAAACGAATGATATAGTTGATATAATATCACAATATGTGCATTT
>CALYAH010000090.1 GCA_944393455.1 uncultured Clostridia bacterium | reverse complement strand
TTGATCCACCACCGTAGACCAGCATAACATTATCACCATATTTAGCTAATTCCTGATTTAAAAAATCTAAAGAATTTTCTCCAAAATACAATTTTGTTGGATTAGAATATTCAAAATTACCTAACATATTTTTATCACTCCTTTGCTTAATATTCTAGCTTCTTTCCAACAAAATAACCAATACTTATCTTTTATAATTAATTATACCTAAAAAGCATTTGCAAAAACTTTAAGTTCTATAAAAAAACCTGATTCTTGTATCTACTAGAAAACAGGCTTTTTATTTAAAACTATATTAAATTTTTTCTTCTATAAAATGATTTGGATACATATCCCAATATTTTTTAAATATTCTTTTTTCATTACCATCTAAATTAATTTGATACATTCTAAATACTACAAGAATATCTTTAGGTTGCCATCTTTCTTCATAAGAATACATATATTTCATGCCACATTTTTGCATAACTCGACCACTACCTATATTATTTTGATCACATGTAGCAGTAATAAAAGCAAACCCATCTTCCTTTAATTGCTTTAACATTGCAAGACTCACTTCACTAGCAATACCATTTTTCCAATAATCTTGATGTATACCATATCCTAAATCACCACATTTTTCGTTTAAATCAATATCTGTAACATCCACATATCCAACTACTTTATGACTATCTTTAGCCTCAATAGCATAAAAATAAGAAACTTCTTTTTGATACTCTGAATATACTCTATCTTCCAAAAATTTTTTAGTATCATCTACTGATTTACTGACAAACCATGGTAAATATGTATTTACTATTTCATCTTTTAATATTTCGTGCAAATCATCAATATCATTATCATTAAACTTTCTTAATATAAATCTTTCTGTCTCTATTTTGGGACTATTTTGCATAAATTTACCACCTTATCTAAAAAATAGCTTTTATAATAATCTTTTAAACTTTTTTATTTTTTCATAAATACTTTAAAATCAATTATATAATCTAAAGCTTTGCTAATATTAATTTTAATACCTCATACATTTTCAAAAATGAATTTAAATTCATTTTTTCTTCAGGCGTATGTGCTCCAGAACATTCAGGTCCAATAGTAATAATATCTAATTCGGGAATCAACCCTTTTAAAATTCCAATTTCCAAACCACCATGACTCGCTTGAGTTATCATATCAATGCCTAATTGTTCTTTAATAACTTCTTTTAAAATATCTCGCATGAATGAATTAGCCTCATAATTCCACCCAGGATAGTCTGATTCTATTTGTACCCTAGCATTTAATAATGATGACAAGAGTTTGATTTCATTAGTTAATTCTTCGCGAGCACTAGTTAGGGGACTACGAATTAAATAATGACATTTTATACTATTGTCAGTAAGTTCTACTTGCCCTAAATTCAATGATATTGTTGTAAGATCATCAATAACCATGCTCTTAGCTTTAAAACCATCAGGCAGTAAATAAATCAAATCAACTGCTTCCTGACTAGTTTTTTCATCAAAACTAACTGGTACTTTTTTAGATAGTTTATTTAATGAATATGTCAAATTAGGATCACTAAACTCTAATTCTGTTTTAATTTGAGCCATAGTATTTTCAAATATTTGTTGAACAACTGATAGCGAAGTATCAACAGCAAATTCTACAACACACTCTCTAGCAATGGCATTAGCTTTTAAGCCACCAACTACATTAACTAATCGTATATTAGCTTTTTTAGATAAATGTTGTAACATTCTAAAAGCAATTTTATTGGCATTTCCTCTTTCTTTGCTGATATATTTTCCTGAATGACCTCCTAATAATCCTTCAATCTTTAATTTATAAGTATCCCAATCATTATTAATCAAACCAAGTTCTTTTGTTACAGTGACCCTTCTGCCACCAGATGAAGAGACACAAGTTACTGCTTCATTTCCAGTATCCATACTAATCATTCGTTTAGCACGAATTTTATCAGCTTTTAAATTTCTAACTCCTAACATTCCTACCTCTTCTTGAACTGTAAAAACACAATCAAGTGGTGGATGAGCAATGTCCTTACTTTCTAAAATTGCCAGCATATAACTAATAGCATAACCATCATCAGCACCTAAAGTAGTTCCTTTAGCATGTAAATAACCATCTTCAACATACAACTTTAATGGATCATTTTCAAAATCATGATTATAGTCATAGTCTTTTTCACAAACCATGTCAATATGTCCTTGCAACATCACCGGTGGATGATTTTCATAACCTAAAGTACCATCTTTATAAATAATGACATTTTTCATATCATCTTGAAAATATTCCAGATGATATTCTTTAGCAAATTCAACTAAATAATTACTAATCTTTTCTTCATTAAAAGATCCTCGAGGAATTTTAGAAATTTCTTCAAAATATTTAAATATTGCGATACTTTCTGTCAAAACTGCCATAACTTTCCCCCTCATTTACCACATCTTTAATTATTTATCTTTATTAATTAATATCTTTTTTTGTTTATCTTTACAATTAGGACATTTTAAATAAATTGCTCCAACATAATTATTTAAATTACCTAATATACTAAATATAGAAGGTTGACATTCGCATTTACACTTTTCACACTTAAAACAATACTTATTTTTAATATATATTGCCCGTATAAACATAAACATTATCAAAATAATTATAACTAATATTATCCACCACATATTTATACCTCCAATAATTCTATCTTTCCAAATCAACATTTTTGTAGCATATTGCTATTAATAAATAAAATACCCCCACAATTAAAAAAGTGTTCAGCCCATTAACATTAGTAATTATACTTAAAAATACAAATGAACATATTGATAAAATATTATTCCCCATATTAAATATCGATAATACCGTTGCACGATTGTCATGCAAATTTAACTGATCTATATAATTGTTTTGTAATCCCGAAAAAATATAATACGGGATCATAATAATTGTAGATATTATTGCCATCATTAATAATGCAAGAATAATATCATTTGCAAAATACAGAATTAAAAAACATATTCCACCTAGACCAAGAAAAATCTTAATATGATACTGAGTATTATTTTTGTTTAATTTACCTAAAATTTTTGATATCACCAATTGAACAAGAAAATATCCAAAAATCACCCCACTCATGAAAGATATTGCCGTTTCCACTATCCATTGATTATCATAAATTCCAAGATACATATTTTACTTTATATATCTGCATAGTATAACATAATGAATACATTCATATCAATGTTCGATTTAGTACTAGAATAATTCTAAAAACATAGTAAACTTAATAATTTTGTATATTATAATTTTTAGCTATAAATAAAAGTATTAGAACAAATGACTTATTCATTATACAATAAAAACTGAAATTGAATATTTAGAATAGTAAAAAAGAAAGTCTTATAACTAAAAATAAGAGATTTTAAAATTACTGTATTTATAAATAAAATAAGAAATCTTTTTTTGGGTTTTATTCTAAATTAATAATATTAATATTGTAAACAAAAACTATCTATATTAGTTGTTACTTTTACTATTATTGACAGAATATATGTACATAAAGTAAAAATAAACAAGATATTAACTAACTACAAATAAAGTATAATTTTTTTATATTTTGCAACAAAAACTCTTCTATAAATATTTGTATATACATTTACAAATATGCTATAATTTAAAAGTGAGAGGTAAATATAATGTCAAATAAACCAAAATATATAAAAATTATGAATGATTTAGCACAAAAAATTAAAAACAATGAATTAAAGCCTGGAGATCAAATTCCTACAGAAAAAGAATTATGTGAAATTTATGATGCTTCTAGAATGACTGTAAATAAAGCAATTATGATGCTCTGTGAAAAACATTTGATTGAAAGAATCGCTGGAAAGGGATCATTTGTTCGTGATTTCCGTACAATAAAGAATTTACAATTAGGTTCTACTGGCAGTTTTACAGAAGATATGATTTCTACTGGAAAAAATCCAGGAGCAAAACTAATAGAATATAAACTTGTAAAAGGAGAAGAAGTTCCACAAGTTCGAGATGCTTTAAAATTAACAGATGATGATTTTATTCATTATTTTATTCGTCTTAGAACAGGAGATGACTTGCCAATAGCTATTAGTTATACTTATTTATCAACAAAAGTTATTCCATCCTTAGATATTAATGTTTTAAAAGGATCACTTTATAAATATATCAAAAAACTAGGCTATCAAATCAAAGGTATTGATGCTCAATATTCTGCTGTTATGCCCACAGAAAAGCAAAAAAAATTATTAGAAATTGAAAATATTGCACTTTTTAAAAGTCAGCACATTACTTTTCTATCTGACGGTACTCCATTTGAATATATTTCAACTTATTATCGCGGTGATCAATATACCTATTCCTTAAAAACATTTTTTAAAGATGAAAAATAAAGCTTTATTCACAAAGGAATAAAGCTTTTCTTTTATCTATTTTTATATTGATCTCTTATACCGTCAAGTTTTTTACTCCCAATTCTTACATGAAATTGTGGATCTTTTGGAATATCTGGATTGATACCTAAGTCCTGTGATGCTAAACAAGCAAGAACTTGCATTGGTATTATATATTCCCAAGGAGAAAATAATGGATCTTCAATAAATTGTACAATGCAGTCTTTATCCGTTTCATGAACAATACTATCAGGTGAAGAAATTAAATAATGATGCGGTGTCCACTCTTTTAAAATTTCAATTAACTTTAACGTCCGCTCTTTATAATCACCTTCAGAACCCAAATAAAAGATATACGCACTTTCATTAATAGAGTTATAAATCCCATGAAAAAATTCTTCAATATCATAACCAGTAACACCTTGCCTTACTGTTTCTAATATTTTTAATGCACCTTCTAAAACATCTGCATAATAACCATCATAACCTACAACAATAATTCTTTTTGCTGGTAAAAATTCATCTTTTATTCTTGAATACCATTGAATTGATACATCAATAACGATTGGGATATTTTCAATAACACTAAACATCCTTTCTTTGTAACACTCAAATTTTTCTTCACTAAGTATTCCTTTTTCTAAAGCTAATTCGCTTAACATCATCATTAGAGTCACAGTACTTCCTGCATATCCTTTTGTTTTAGCTCCGCATTTTTCATTCCCAACTTCTATTTGCGTTTGAGTTTGAGCATGTTCAAAGATAAGAGCTGCTGGATTTTCTGAAACAGCAGCGGTCATTAATCCATTATTTGTAGCAGCGTCTAATCCTTCAACTGTAGATAAACTTTGCCCACCTTGCGAAATCCCAATGACTAATGTGTTTTTATTAAATACTTTTTCACTTCTTGCAAATTGTGTAGGGTACATACAAAATACTTTTATATTCAATATTTGTTCCAAATAATTTTTTGCCGATAAACCCGCATGATAAGATGTTCCTGATCCAATCAAATATATTTGCTCAATATTTTTATCTTTATAAGTTTTGATAAATTCATTAACAATTTCTTTCCTGTTATTAATGATATATGTTAACACAAGAGGTGTTTCACATATATAATTATACATATTTGTTCTCATTATAAAATACCAAGGAAAGACAATACAATACCAAGGATTAAGATTCCCCATAGTAATGTAGTACTTTTCAACCCTTTTTCCAATAGTGCATAAATAATAAATGTAAATCCTAATGGCAATATTCCATTAATAATTCCATCAAATATTTCTTGTAAAACAATTTTTGTTCCATTTAATTCAAATACAAATGGTGTTGTAATAGTTACCATAGAAGCGCACATAGATCCAACAACAATAAGACCTAAAATCTTAGCAACCTCTGTTAAAACAGCAACTATTCCTCCATTATTCATACTTGCTAAAAAAACAACTCCACTTTTATAACCAATTTTTAATCCAAAATAACGAACAATTAAATGTGGAATATTATAAATTAATAAGAATAAAATAGCTCCTAAAATACTTCCTTTAGCTGCTAAACTCGTTCCAATACCAGCACCGATAATTCTAAAAGTTCCCCAAAAAAATGAATCACCAATTCCAGCTAATGGTCCCATTAAAGCAGCCTTTACTGCATTAATTGACTCTTCGTCAACTTCTTCACCATTATCTTTTGCTTTTTTGAATTTTTCTTCCATCGCAATTGCTGCACCAGCAATAAAACTTACAATAGCTGGGGTTGTATTAAAAATAACCAAATGTCTTTTTAAAGCCTCAGAAATATCTTTTTTATCCTTATATAATTTTTTTAATGCAGGAATCATCATATAAGCAAATCCTACATTTTGCATACGTTCATAACAAAAACATGCTTGCAAAGGGAACGTACGCCAGAATGTTTTTTTATAAACATCTGGAGTCATTATTGATTCTTGATTGTTTATTTCTTTGTTTTCCATTATAATTCGCCTCCTAGATCATCTGACATTGTATCAATTGTATTATTGTTATTTTTATTAGAAATTGTATATTGATAAATTGTATAAGCAATTGCAGTTCCTACAACAGCTGCCCCTACAGTATTTACTGAAAATATAGAAGTCATTGCCCAACCAATAAAGAAGAATGCTGCATTCTTTTTATCAAACAATAATTGCATTAATATAGCAATACCCAAAGCTGGTAACATGCCACTTGCTGCATTTAATCCATCTGTTACAAATTGTGGGATCATTTTTACAAATGCACTAATGGCAGATGATCCTAAAAAAGCTCCTAAAAATACTAGCAAGAAATAACTGACAAAGAATAAAATTGCTCCTCCCCATAAAGCTTTATCTATTCCAGAAAAATCTGCATTTTCAGCAGCTTTATCTGCCATATGTACAAAATAGCCATTTGCAGTTCTAACAAAAATACCTACTAATTGTCCTAATGTTGCAATAGGTAGAGCAAGTGCTACTGCTGCTGAAACATCCAATTTTGACACGATTGAAAATGCAGTTGCTAAAATTGTTCCAGATACTGTATCTGGTGGAGTTGCTGAACCAATCCCTACAACACCCATCATAATTAATTCTAATGAACCACCAACAATGATTCCTGTTTTAAAATCCCCTAAAATTAAACCAACAATTGGGCCAAGTACTAATGGACGATCTAACATCCATATACCACCAACTCTACTATCCCAAATTCCAATACCCCCAAGTAGTCCTAATAGTATAGCTTGAACTAAACTCATATTCTCTTTTCCTCCTATTTGTTAAATGCATTTCTTATATCTTTTGTGCTTAATTTTTTAGAAGTAGGAACTGATTGCATATAAATATGGTATTCTTTTTTTTCAAGTTCATCCATCACTTGAATATCTTGATCACTCATGTATGAATTCATATCAATTTGTTTTTTTTCTTCTCCATTACGAAGACCGCCTAACAAGATATCTTTAATAGCTCCTTTTGTGTTTTCACAAATAAATTTAGCATCATTTAAATCTTTTGTAATAACCATAATTTTTCGTGCAGCATGTTTTGGATTATTAATAACATTAACAGCACCTTGCAAAGATTTCATTGAAAGAACTATGCCTGCAGGAGTTGCTAATTTAAATGCTACTTGCATATCTTTATCTGTAATCAAGTGATCATTAGCTACTAGAATAACATCTACTTTAAAATATCTTGTCCATGATACAGCAACTTGTCCGTGTAATAATCGATCATCTACTCTTAAAACTTCTATCATTTTATCTTTCCCCCTTATAAGTCATCATTATTTGATAACTCATCATTTAAATTCATGACATCATTTACTAAATAGATACCATTTCTATTTTCTTCAATTACTCCTCTAATTTTATTTTTGTTATCTTCATCATCATTAGATAATGATAAAAAAGATAAACTCATAACCAATCCTAAATTCATTCCTGTTACTACATAAACGTTTTTTCTTTGAGAGATTTTTTTAATAGCTGTTTGTGTGGTACTTCCACCAGGTATATCTGTAACAATAACAATCGGTTGCTCCTTACTAAATCCATCAATAACATTATCTAAATTATGTTCAATTTGTTCAATGCTTTGATCTAATAAAATATTTAATACTTTAAATCTATTTTCCCCGATAATTAATTTACAAGAATCTGCCAGACCAACAGCTAATTGTCCATGAGAAAATAAAATAATATTTGTCATTCTATCACCTATCCTTCTTTTAAATAACTATTCATTTTAAAATGAAATTGTGGATCACTAGGAATATTACAATCTATTCCTAAATCTAAAGAAAGTTTTCTTGCTAGAACTTGCATCGGTATAATGTATTGTAATACGGCAAACTCTTGATCATTAGTAAATGGGAAAACCAAATCTTTTGGATTGTTCGTATTTTCATGAGTAATCAAAAAATTATGACTATGTCTTTCTTCTTCAAAATAACGTTTTAATCTTAGGATACGATCATAGTATTGCCCTTTTGAACATATATAAATCATATAAGTATTTTCATCTATACAGTGATAAATACCGTGCATAAACTCTTCTAATTCAAAACCATGGACACTATAACGAACTGCTTCGCAAATTTTTAAAGTTCCTTCCATCATATCTGCTAAACAATTATCATATCCAATGACATACAAACGTCGGCATTTCATTAAGTCTTCTCTATTTTCTAAATACCATTTGGTAGTTGTTTCAGCAATATCAGGAATTGCATCCGCACTTGCTTGCATTCTATTTAGATAATCATTAAATTCTTCTTGTGTGATTTTTCCTTGTCTTAAAGCAACTTTTAAAGCAAAAATCATAAAAGTAACAATTGATCCAATATAGCCTTTTGTTTTTGGTCCAGCTTTTTCTTCTCCAATTTCTACATAAAGTCTAACATCCCCATGATGCTCAATTGTTCTTCCTTTTTCAGCAGTCATTGCAATTGTACCAAAACCATTCGCTTTTGCTTTATCAAGCCCAGCAATAGTAGAAGCAGACATCCCGGCATGAGAAAGACCCATCACTAATGTATTTTTGTTAAATATTTTTTCATCCTTAAATACAATAGGATATGAAGCAAATACTTTCATTTGTAATACTTTTTCCATCAAATTTTTGGCAGCTAATGCAGCGTGATAAGATGTACCCGATCCAATCACATAAATTTGTTCATAATTGCCATTAAAAAAGTATTCAACAGCATCTCGAAAGATTTCTTCATGGTTAGAAATAATATTTCTAACCGCTTGTTTTGATTCTAATATGTATTGATACATATCACCATAATCCTTATTCATTTTTCTATTCCCCTTTTTCATATTGTATATATATTTTAATATATGTATATACATTTGTCAACAACACTATTTTCAATTCATAAATTAAAATACATTTATATACTAAAAAAGATGCTTAGGGCACCTTAATGATATCTCCATCTAATTAAATCATGTTACACTTACATTTATAATCACTTATTTATATGGCACTATATAACCATTGAAATATAAAAATCAATCGATTAAAAAATAATTTTTTTGTTATCATTGTATTACTAAGGTAAAGCAAAGAGTTTTAAATAAAATAAATATAAACAAAAATCAGATAGATTAAATTTCTCATGTATGCTGTAAAAATTTAATTTGATATATTGACTAATCATAATATAGCGTCACTATCACAAATCCTACTATAAAAGTTAAACAAAAAAACATAACAATAAACTACATCATATTTCATTCAAATAAATAATCATAGTTTAAGTTATGCTTTTAATTTTATTTATATTTTATTTTATAAAACTAAAATATCTTAGTTTTGTCATTATTTTCCTCTTGGTTTCATTTGAGGGAATAAGATAACTTCTTGGATACTTTCTTGACCAGTTAATAACATAACTAAACGATCAATACCCATACCCATTCCACCAGTTGGTGGTAATCCGTATTCTAATGCTTCTACATAATCTAAATCCATTTCAATTCATACATAATTTTTATATATATTTTTACATATTATTTTGTATTAGTAAACTACTAAAAAAATATATAGCTTGTAGATTTTATATATAGTTATCTTATCTTGTATGCCACTACTTTATATTCATATTATGTGTGTATTTTAATAATTAGTACGTTTTTAATAAAGATAATAAAAGTACACATTTACTCTAATGATAAGTAAGC
>CALYAH010000089.1 GCA_944393455.1 uncultured Clostridia bacterium | reverse complement strand
CACTAACCGCTCCAATAGTAAACTAATGGTTAAGTCCGTTCGACTTGCATGTCTTATGTGCGCCGCCAGCGTTTATCCTGAGCCAGGATCAAACTCTCATGTTTTTGGTATCTATATTTCTTCTTTTATTAAGAAGTTATATAAATCAAACTTAAAGTTTTAATCAAGCTCTTTAAATGCTTCTTACTTTTTTCTAAAAAAACTTTTAAAAAATTTTACTTTTTCGGTACTAATTCTTCGGTTAAAGAATTATACCGCTTCGGTTTATTCTCTAAAGGATTTTATTGTTTACTTTTCAATGTACTTTATGTTCCCGCTCGTGCGGAACGATTTTTATTATACATTAACTTTAATGCTTTGTCAACACTTTTTTGAATTTTTTTTAAAAATTTTTTATGGTATTTTTTTCCTTATTTCTAAAACGTTGATTTTCAAGCTTTTTCGTCATTTTTTTATTTTATTTTTCTTGTGTTTCTTCCCCATTTTTTTATAAAATTTTTAAAAAAGTAAGTAGCTAATTCCCACTTACTTTTTTATCTTTTATACCAAAACTATTTATCTTTCTTCAACTATTGTTAGAATAAGATATTTTACTAAACCATTTTCATCATATTCTATTCCAATATTATATTTTCTACTTTTGTCTTTTTCAATAAAAGCCTTTAGAGTTTCTGCTAGCTCTTCATTATTCTGACTTCTACTTATTTCTAACTTTAGTTCTTGATTAGAAATCGTTTCCATATTATTTAAATAACCTTTTATAGATTCTATTGCTTGGATTACTTGATCACTATTTAGATTTTCTCCTTTTAACATATCAAATATTGAGTTGAATCTATTTTTCTCTACTTCAGATATTCCCGTTCCTTCTAAAATATTTTGTGTTTTTACAATCCCCATAACTTCAAATACCTTGTTTATTTCTTCTTTATTAATTTCTTGTTGTAAAGATTCTATCTTTCCATTTATTCCTTCACTAATTCTATTTACAATCTGCTTTAAATTGTTTTCTTCTAATTGATTTAATTGTATACTATTTTGATTATCTAACACAACTTCTTCACTAAAATTATCTATTATGTTTAAATTTTGTGTCATTGTAAGTTCAATTCGATTATCTAAGCCTTCTCTTTTCACTACTATATTTTTAGTGTAATTTCTATCATTTATTTTAGTAGTTTGTGTATAAGTAATATTTGTTAATTCTTCATCATTTCCATCTTTAATAGTTAAATTTATTTCATTTTGATTATATTTTAACGTATATTTTTTGTTCTCTTCTCCACTTTCTATTACACCAATTTCAATAAAATTTTCACTTTCATCAAATAAAAAATCACAATAAACTTCGTAATCTTTTCCATTAATTGATGTACTTACTGTTTGTCCATCACTTTCATATACTGTAATATTAAACTCATCGTTTCCTATATTAGTCTGAGTTATTTCTTGAATCGTACTTTCTACTTTTTCAACAAAATCTTCTTTAATATTAATTGCACTTTCACTATTAAAAATATTTATAACATTTAAACAATTTTGTATTTTTTCTAATTTTCCTAAAATAATCTCATCTTGTTTCAAATTTTCTAGAATCTTTATATATATATTGTTCATTTCTTCTTTTGATAAGCTAAGTATATATGCATTAGCAATTATATTTTTTTGATTAATCACAATAGTTTGATTTTTTTCTTTCTTAAATTTTTCATTTGATACATTTTGATTAATAATATCTAAATACTTATTTTTTAGATTTTCTATTTCTTCTTCAGTAAAACTTATATTTTCTAATATGCTTGTTTCTATACTATCTGGAATATTGGCTACTTGCTCATCAGTATATCCTATTTTATTTAGTAAATTTTTCAAGTTATTATTCTCTACTAATACATATTGTTTAAACAAATCTGAAAATTTAAGTCCATATGTATTATCATTTTGTATATATTCTACATTTGCAACTTGATTATTATCATTTAGTAATTTTATATTTTTATAATCATATTTATTAGTTTTGTCTGTTTGTCCTTCCACAACCAATTTTAATTTATTGATGTCATTATTTGTATTTTCTGATGTTGTTCCTATATTTTCTGTGTAATTCATTTTTATTTCAGAATTCTCTGTATATTTATTATTTTTAAATGTCTCTTCGTAATTAGCCTCTTGTAATGTTGTTTCAAGTGCTTTTAAATTTTCCATATTCTGTCCTATATATTTAGCAAATAAAGTCTTATTTGATTTAAACATATCTGTCTTTAAATATAGTAATAAACCAGCTATAATGATTATTAACATTATCACAACAATTGCAATAACCATAATTGTGATTCTTTTCTTTTTAGGTATCATAATTAATTCCTCCTATTTTTATATCATTTATATTATTTTCATTTTCTATTTTAATCTTTGTTTTACTGATTCATAAACTATAATTCCTGTGGATACAGCAGCATTTAAAGAAGTCACTTTTCCTTTCATTGGAATTTTAACTAAAAAGTCACAATTTTTTCTAACTTTATCACTAATTCCATTTCCTTCATTTCCAATTACTATTCCTAAAGCTCCTGTCAAGTCTTGATTATAATAATATTTGTCTGTATTAATATCTGTACCACAAATCCAAAGACCTTCTTTTTTTAGCTTTCCTATGGCTTCTGAAATATTAGTTACTCTTGCTATCTTCATATATTCTACCGCTCCAGCTGATACTTTATTAACAGTACTATTTACTGCCGCAGCTCTTCTTTTTGGTATAATAATACCATGAACTCCTGCTGTTTCTGCCGTTCTTATAATAGAACCTAAATTATGTGGATCCTCTATTCCATCTAAAATTAAAATAAAAGGTTCTTCGTTTTTATTTTTAGCTTCTTCTAATATGTCTTCTATTTCACAATATTCAAATGGTGGAACAATAGCAATAACTCCTTGATAGTTTTGAGTTTGCGCCATTTCTTCCATTTTTCTTTTATCTTTTTCTACAATAATAACTTTTCTTTCTTTTGCTATTGCTATTATTTTGTTTATAGAACCATGTCTTTCACCTTTTGTAATAAATATCTTATTAATATCTTTTTTACTTTCTAATAATTCTAAAACTGAATTTCTACCTTCTACTTGATCTTTAAAATTTCTTTCTTCTTGTTTTTCTCTCTTTCTATCATCTTGTTTTCTATTTCTCATTTTCTTTTTGTTGTCATTTTTCATTCAACTTCTCCTTTTAATCTTTTTTTGAAGGGAGAAATGTTTTTTGGGACGGAGTAAAAAAACATCTCTCTTTACCTTTTTTCTTCTTTACGACTTTGTATTTAGAACAAGATGTTTTTTTACTCCGTCCCAAAAAACACCAAAAAACATCTCTCCGTCCCAAAAACATCATTCGTCATCTAATTTTAATACACTCAAAAACGCTTCTTGTGGTATTTCCACATTACCAATTTCACGCATTTTCTTCTTTCCTCGTTTTTGTTTTTCTAACAATTTTTTCTTTCTTGTAATGTCTCCACCATAACACTTTGCCAAAACGTCTTTTCTCATTGCAGATATAGTTTCTCTAGCTATAATTTGTCCACCAATTGCTGCTTGAATTGGTATTTTAAATAACTTTCTTGGTATTACTGTTTTTAGTTTTTCTACCATTTTCTTTCCACGCTCATATGCTCTATCTTTATGTACAATGAAGCTTAATGCATCCACTGGTTCTCCATTAATATGAATATCTAATTTAACTAAATTTGATTTTTTATATTCTTTAAATTCATAGTCTAATGATGCATATCCCTTTGTTTTTGATTTCAGATTGTCAAAGAAATCATATATAATTTCATTTAATGGCATTTCATAAACTAATGTTACCCTATTTTCGTCTAAATATTTCATATCTATGTATACGCCACGTCTTCTTTGACATAGTTCCATAACATTTCCTACATATTCTTTTGGTGTTAGTATATTTGCTGTGACTATTGGTTCTTCTATATAAGAAATTTCTTGTTGTTTTGGCAAATCTTCTGGATTATATAGTTCTAAAATCTCTCCATCTGTTTTATAAACTTTATAAATAACAGATGGTGCAGTTGTTATTAACCCTAGGTCAAATTCTCTGTCTAACCTTTCTTCTATAATCTCTAAATGTAATAATCCTAAAAATCCGGCATCTAAATCCAAAACCTAAAGCCACCGAAGCTTCTGCTTCATACTCTAATGCCGCATCATTTAGTTTTAGTTTTTCCAATGCTTCTTTTAAATCTTCATATTGACTTCCATCTATTGGATAAAGTCCACAATATACCATTGGTGTTACTTTTTTATATCCTTTTAAAGGTTCTTCTGCTGGGTCATCTTTTCTTGTAATAGTATCTCCAACGTGAATATCTGATAGTGTTTTTATGCTAGCTGCAATGTAACCAACTTCCCCTGCTTTTATTTCTTGGGTCGGCATATAAGATCCGGGAACAAAATATCCTACTTCGCTAACCGTAAATACTTTGTTGGTTGCCATTAGTTTGATTTCATCTCCAACTTTCACAGTTCCTTCCATAACTCTTACATACGCTAAAGCTCCTTTGTAATTATCATAATAAGAATCAAAAATTAGACATTTTGTTTTTGCATTTTCATCTCCTTGAGGAGCTGGCAAATCTGTTACAATTCTTTCTAACACTTCTTCTACATTTAATCCTGATTTTGCTGAAATACATGGTGCATCTTCTGCTGGGATTCCTATAATTTCTTCTATTTCATGTTTTACTTCGTCAACTCTTGCAGTTGGTAAATCTATTTTATTTAGAACTGGTAATATTTCTAAGTTGTTATCAATTGCTAAATAAACATTAGCTAATGTCTGTGCTTCTACTCCTTGACTTGAGTCTACTACCAAAATTGCTCCATCACAAGCTGCTAAACTTCTTGAGACTTCATAATTAAAATCTACATGTCCCGGTGTATCAATTAAATTTAGAATATATTCTTCTCCATCTTTTGCTTTATAAATCATCCTTACTGCTTGAGATTTAATAGTAATTCCTCTCTCTTTTTCTATTTCCATATTGTCCAAAACTTGACTTTCCATTTCTCTTTTTGACAATACTCCTGTCATTTCAATTAATCTATCTGCTAA
>CALYAH010000088.1 GCA_944393455.1 uncultured Clostridia bacterium | reverse complement strand
CACTAACCGCTCCAATAGTAAACTAATGGTTAAGTCCGTTCGACTTGCATGTCTTATGTGCGCCGCCAGCGTTTATCCTGAGCCAGGATCAAACTCTCATGTTTTTGGTATCTATATTTCTTCTTTTTATTAAGAAGTTATATACATCAAACTTAAAGTTTTCATCAAGCTGTTTAAATGCTTATTACTTTTTTCTGAAAACACTTTTAAAAAATTTTACTTGTTCGGTACTAATTCTTTGGTTAAAGAATTATACCGCTTCGGTTTATTCTCTAAAGGATTTTATTGTTTACTTTTCAATGTACTTTATGTTTCCGCTCGTGCGGAACGATTTGCATTATACTATACCTTTTTATTTTTGTCAACACTTTTTCGACATTTTTTAAAAAAACTTTTTTTACCTGTTTTTGGGCAAAATAAAAAACTAGTAATCAGTGTTTTTATTCTATTCATGAAGTTCAATTTTTATTACTAATTCTTAAGTTTTTTTTATATTTTTTCGTCTGTTGCAAGGTACTTTTTTATAATACCACCTTTCTAATCGAATGTCAATACATTTTTTCAAAAATTTTGATGGAAATTTATACCTCTTTATAATTATTTCTAAGGTTTTTCTAAATGCAAATTTATAATAACATTTTCAACTCTTTATGTCAATAGTTTTTTTAATTTTTTTCCACTTTTTTTAGATTTCTACTAATATCAAATCATCACCAATGCATTTTATGTTTTGCCATGGTATTACAATATCACTATTTTGAGAAAATATACTTAGTAATTTATTATTTCCGGGAACTATTATATGTGTAATTGTACCAGTTTCTAAATCCGCACAAACATCTTGTACATACCCTAGTCTTTTTCCATTTGTAATATTTACTACTTCTTTATGTTTAAAATCTAATCCTTTATCCCCCATTATAATTCCTCCTATTATAATGTAATGAAATTCCTTTTAATTATATTCTTGATTTTAATTTTATTGACTATAAAAACAAAATATTTTTGTATCCACTTAAAATAGTAAAATCTTCTTTATAATATAAAAGAAGCCAAAAGAAAAGCTTTTGACTACTTATATAATCTTTTAATATGCTCAATTGCACTTTTTTCTAATCGTGAAACTTGTGCTTGTGATATTCCAATTTCGTCTGCTACTTCCATCTGAGTTCTGCCATCAAAAAACCTTTTTGTTACTATCATTCTTTCTTTTTCGTTTAATCTTTCCAATGCTCCTGCTATTGTCATATTTTCTGCCCAAAGTTCATCAGTGTTTTTACTATCTTTTACTTGATCCATAATGTACAGATTTTCACTTCCATCATTATAAATTGGTTCTTGTAATGAAACAGGCTCTTGTATAGCATCAAAACTAAATGTAATCTCCTCTTTTGTTACTCCTAATTCTTTTGCAATTTCTTCTATGCGGGGGTCTCTTCCTTTTTCTTTTGTGTATTTTTCTTTATATTGGATTGCTTTATAAGCTAAATCTCTAACCGACCTACTTACTCTTATACTATTATTATCTCTTAAATATCTTTTTACTTCTCCTATTATCATTGGTACTGCATAAGTACTAAATTGTACATTTTGACTTAAATCAAAATTATCAATTGCTTTAATTAGACCTACACATCCAACTTGAAATAAATCGTCTGCTGTTTCTCCTCTTCCATAAAATCTTTGTATTACACTTAATACAAGTCTTAAATTTCCATTAATAAATGTTGTTCTTGCTTCTTCATCTCCTGCTTTTATTTTTATAAATAGTTCTTCTTTTTCTTTTCTACTTAGTAGTGGTAGTTTTGATGTGTTTACTCCACATATTTCTACTTTGTTGTTTAACAAAAGAAAAACCTCCTTTGAAATTACTTAATGTAAGTATTTCCAAATCAAGGCTTTCTATACTATTTTTTATTAGTTTCCAACTATATTTTGAATTTTTGCATTTATTCGACACGCTTCGACAAATTTGTGAGACATTTTTGCTCTGTCCCCTTTGTCTCATCCAATTTTACTAGCTATTTCTTTTTTCATCTTATCAATTATTTTCTTTTCTAATCTTGATATATAACTTTGCGATATCCCGAAGTTCGTCTGCCACCTCTTTTTGTGTTTTTTCTTTTCCGGTTTTAAATCCAAACCTCATCTCCATAATATTTTTTTCTCTTTCTTTCAATTTTGATATAGAGTCTCTAAGTAGACTTCTATCTACCTCGTCCTCTAAATTCCTAGATGTTACATCTGGCTCTGTTCCCAGTATATCTGAAAGAAGTAATTCATTTCCGTCTCTGTCTTTGTTTAATGGCTCATCAATTGAAATTTCTCCTTTTATTTTATTGCTTTTTCTTAAGAACATTAATATTTCATTTTCTATGCACCTAGAGGCATATGTTGCCAATTTTATATTTTTATCTGCATTAAATGTATTTACTCCTTTCATTAGGCCTATAGTTCCTATTGATATTAAGTCCTCTATCCCAATTCCTGTATTTTCAAATTTTTTAGCAATATATACAACTAGTCTTAAGTTTCTTTCTACTAAAGTTTGCCTTACTTTTAAATTGTCTTCTTGTGACAACTTGCCTATCAATTCTGCTTCTTCTTCTGGTGGTAATGGAGGAGGTAATGTCTGACTTCCGGCTATGTAAAAAATAGGCAAATATTCTATTTCATCATTTTCATTTAAGTATTTCGCGCAAATTGTATTTATACTATTCTTGACTAAATCCATCAATTTCATTTTATCACTCCTTTTGCTCTGTAATTTTATTTACAGTAATTCAATTCCCATTAAAGCTCTATACTCTCCTTTTTTTGTTAATGATTTATTATAAATTCCTATTATTACATTTTCTTTTATTTTTTCTTGTTCTTCAGTTATTATTTTTACATACTCTGGTTTTATCCCTATTAACATCCCATTTTGCTTACCCAAAGAAGAAAATGGAATTAGCTTTAATTTTAATATGTATTCTTCTTTTATTTTATCTGGTATTTTTTCTAAATCACCTCCTATTATATTTTCTAAATTGTTTAAAATTTCTTTTGGCATACATTGATACAAAAGTGTGTGTTCTACAACTATAACAGGTGTATTAGTAATTGGTTCTTTTAACATATTTCCTGTATCTATCATAGTATTAGCTTTTATCTTTTCCCCATTTAATTGTATTTCGGTTTTGCAAAACATGTCTTTTTTAGATATTTTCTTTTTTACTACCGTAAATGCTGTAATTATAATAAAAAAAGCGATGATTGCACCTAATATTACAGTTTTCAAAGGGTATGTTCCTAAAAACAATCCATTTTTCATTAAGATATCTTGTGGTTTTACAATATAAATAAGTGCAAACGCTGCACCTCCAAATACAAATGAAGTTAGATAAAATATTAAAATATCTTTCCACAATTGTTTTACTTTTTGTGGATTAAATGCTATATAGACAATTAAAACAGATAAAATTATTTTTAATACAAAACTGGAATAAACTTCTAGAACTCTCGTATAAGCTACTATCGAATATATTGCTCCTAATAAACTTGCTAAAATTAGTCTAATGTGTTTTATTTTTAATTTTAAAATTAGTCCAGTAGCTAATAAAATAATATAGTTCATAATAAGATTTTCTATTAGTACAACATCTATATAAATCGTCATAGAATCACCTGCTAACCTATTGTACTACTTCTCATACAAAAATGTTGTCTTTTCTTATTGGCGAAAAAAAGAAATAATCGAGTCTTTTCGATTATTTCTTTTTAAGATGTGTCCCAAATTGGACATTTTTGTCCAAAAGGAAACGTCCCCAATTGGACACTACATATTTTTATTTTTGTTTTTTCTTAGGAAAGAAGGTATGTCTAAATCATTTTGTGATGAATTTGGCTCGTGGCTTGCTGGTATTGAGTTTATTTTCTTCTCCCATGTTTTTGATACAATATTATCTACATCAATACTTGAAATTGGTTCATTCTTTTCAAATCCTGTTGCAATAACTGTAATTTGTATTTCGTCTGTCATATTTGGATCTGTTTTTGTATCAATGATACTGCTTCCACCAGGATCTACACTGCGTTGAACTAATTCAGCAGCTGTGTTTACTTCATGTAATCCTAAGTCTTCTCCACCTGTAATATTAATAATTACTCCTTTTGCTCCTTCTATTGATGTTTCTAGTAAAGGACTTTGAATTGCTTCTTTTGCAGCATCTTCTGCTCTATTTTCTCCAGATGCTTTTCCAACTCCCATGTGTGCCATTCCTTGATTTAACATGATTGTTTTTACATCCGCGAAGTCTAGGTTTACAAGTCCTGGAATTGCAATTAAGTCTGATATACCTTGAACACCTTGTCTTAATATATCATCTGCCATTTTAAAGGCTTCTATTATAGATGTTTTTCTATCAATAATTTGTAGTAATTTATCATTTGGGATTACTACTAGTGTATCTACTTTTCCTTTTAAACTTTCAATTCCGCGTTCTGCTTGTGATAATCTTTTTTTACCTTCGAATGTAAATGGTTTTGTAACAACACCTATTGTTAATATTCCCATTTCTTTTGCAGCTTGTGCAACTACTGGTGCAGCTCCTGTACCTGTTCCTCCACCCATTCCGGCTGTAACAAATACCATGTCTGCTCCTCTTAATACTTCTGCAACTTCTGATTTACTTTCCTCAGCAGATTGAGCTCCAATGTCAGGATTTGCTCCTGCTCCTAGTCCTCTTGTTATTTTTTCTCCTATTTGAATTTTTGTACTTGCTTCTGAAGTTTGTAGAGCTTGTCTCTCTGTATTAACTGCAATAAAATCTACTCCTTTTATTCCAGCATCTATCATTCTATTTACTGCGTTGTTTCCTGCTCCTCCAACACCTATAACTTTAATGGTAGCAGTTCCATCCATCATTGTCATATTGCTATCATCATTGTAATCCATCATTTAGTTCTTCCTCCCTTATTTCTTTTTTTAAATCTGCTTAATTTAGTTCATTACAGATTACTTATACAAAATAGTTTATTATTTTGCAATTTTATATAATATACAAAACAATATAAAAGAATTGTTTTGCAACAGTTATCCGCGACTTATAATTTTCCAACGGCTAACTTAAAATTAATAACTTTCTTATGAGTAAAAAAACTCTTTTACTCGTTCAAATATAGTTTTTATAAAACTTTCGTTATTTTGTGTATCGATACTGCTTGATACTGTTTTAGCAAAAGGTCTTGCTGCAATGTATCTAACTAACGCATAACTAGTTCTATAAGCTGGTTTTACTGTACTAATTGCTCTACCTGTTGAAATTTTTACAGGTATATTTAAGTTGATTTTTCCAGCAACATCACTTTTGTTGATATTAACAATTCCTTGTCCTGTTAAAACTACATTATTAATTTTTTGTTTTAGTCCTTGATTAGTTATGTCTCTATTGATAATTGAAAACATTTCTTCAATTCTTGCTTCTATAATTTCTATTAATGCTGATCTTTTTATTATTTTATTTTTACTTGTGTCTTTACAAGTATTTAATATAATGTCATTATCATTGTCTATAAATGATTTTAGGGCTAGTCCATATTGTCTTTTCAGTTTGTCTGCTTCTTCTTCTGCAATATTTAATACTAAAGCAATATCATTTGTTATATTGTCTCCACCTAATGGTATTGAGTTTGTATATAAAAATGATGACCCTTCAAATACTCCTATATCTGTATTTCCTGCTCCTATATCTAATAACATTATATTATCATGTAATTCATTTTTATCTAATATTAAATTTCTTTCGGCTAATGTGATTGGTACAATTCCATCAATTTCTAAGCCCGCCTTTTTAAAGATTGTATTTAATTGTCTAACATATTCTTTATCTGCTAATATAACTTGAGCACTAATTGTAAAACTTGAACTCAAATTGCCTACTGGATCTGTAACTACTGTTCCATTTTCTAACGTTATCTTATCTGGCACGATATCTATTAGTGTTTCTCCATCTGGAATTTCTATGTCTTTTACTTGCATAATAGCACTTTGTACGTCTCTTACTGATATTCCTGAATATTTGTCTCTCACTTCTTTTGTTATGCTATTTTGTACAATTGTTACATATTTACCTGGAATAGTTACATATGCTGAATTTATTTTTAAATTTGTTTCATCTTCGGCATCTTTAATTGTTTTTGATAGGCTTAAAATGATTTCTTCTTCGTTTATTATTTTACCTTTCTTTAGTCCACTACATTTATATGAGGTGTTACATATAATTTCTATTTGTCCAAAGTTGTTTACTTCTCCAACAACTGTACAAACCTTGCTTGTCCCTATGTCAACACCAACTATGATATCTCCTATTGCCAAGTTAATTCCTCCATTTTTTTGGTATATTCTTTAAAAGTATATATATTACATTTTAAGAAAAATGTCAATAGAAATTGTTATATTTTTGTAATATTTTTGTAATACTTCTGTAACAAATTTTGTAAACCCTTATTCTAGTGCTTATTGCGTAATAAGTATTTAGGCAGGATATCATTCCCGCCTTTCATTTTTACTTTATATTTTCTATTTTTCTTCTATCGACTCTTGATTTTGTTCTTTTACTTTTCCTTTCCTTTTCTCAAATACTTCTAGCCATTTATCTACATAATATCTTCTTATAATTGCTAGGTTTACAAACATTCTTCCTACAAATACGACAATAGCTGCCAAATAAATATCGACATTTAATTTTTGTCCTAATATAGTTAAAAGAATCGCTAGGATTGCATTTCCAAAAAATCCTGTTACAAATATTTTTAAATCAAAATTTTTCTTAATAACAGAAGTGATTCCTCCAAATACTGAATCTAATGCTGCAATAATTGCTATTGCTAAATAACTTGAATAAGTATAAGAAATCATTGGAGCATTCATTCCAATTAAAGCACCTAGAATACATCCTATTAATATAGCTATAAAAATCATTTTATTTCCCCCTTACTTTAACTATTCCATATATTTTATTTTCATCTCATCGTTATATTTAAGAATCTTTACTTTATTTGGTTTTTCAATTGAAACATCTTGCCCAATTTTTTTCATCTCGTCAACATATCCACCATTTCCAGTTAAAGCACTCTCTAAATATGATGGGTTTCCAATAGCTTTGATTACATATGGTGCTAATATTCTTTGTCCATTTACTTTAATAAAAGTTGCGCTAATATCAACAATATCACTCATATTAATAATTCTCTCATCATTAATTGATATCGCTTCTGCCCCTGCATTTTTCAATTCATTTACAATTAATAATAAATCATCTGCTGTTACTTTTTCTATTTCTTCATTATCTGTTTCTCTTATTGTTATTTCTATCCCTTCTCCTTCTACATCTGTTTTTCCCAGAATCATATTAACTTGTTGCAATTCTTCATCTAATATTTTTGTTGTCTCTTCATTAGATTGTTTTGTTTGTTTATACTCTTCAATCTTAGCAACTGTTTCTTCATACTTCTGATTTGTTTCTTCATATTTTGATTTCCAGTTAGCAAGTTCTGTTGTTAATTCTGCCTCTCTCATATTTTCAATAGAAGTAATATCTGTTTCATTTACAATCTTAAATTGCATAGTCATAACTAAAGCTAGTACAAAACATGCAATTCCTGCTGTTATAATCATTGTAACTTTGCCTTTTTTTATTTTTCCTTTCATTATATCCTCCTTCTATTAAATTAATTGCTTTCTTGTGCATATTTATAAGTTATAACTCCTGTATATTTTGGAATTGTAATATTATTTGATTTTTTTAATTCTGCTTCCACACTATATCCTCTTAACAATTCTAAATATCCACCTTGTCTTGATAATCCTGCTAATTGTTCTGGAAGTCCAATTTCTTTAATAACAAATGGTGCTCCTACCTTTTCTCCATTGATATCTATAATATTTCCTCCACAAGAAATACCAGTTGTAGGTACAATTCTTTGGTCATTAATTGAAATTGCTTCTGCTCCTGCGTTTTTCAATTCATTTACCACACTTAAAATGTCCACATCATGAACCAATAAAGTACTAGGATTTAAAACACTACTAGAATCTTTTTTACTGTCACTTAATGTTACAATTACTCCAGCACCTGTTACATCAGTTAGTCCAATCATTTTATTTCCAACTGTAATTTCTGCTTCTTTTTCTTCTAACGCACTATTATCTTTAGTAGAATTTTGTCTTTCTTTTTCTAGCTCTTTTTCTGCTTTTTCTAATTCTTTATATTTATTATCATATCTTTCTTTATATCTTAGAACTTCTGCTCTTAAGTTATTTTCTTCATAATTATTACTAACAGTTGTATTTGTACCTTTTACTGTTCTAATTTGTACACAAATCCCTAAAGTTAATGCAAAACACATTATTCCTAAAACTGCACTAATTACTTTCTTGTTTAGCATATTTTCACCTCTTCCTCTAGATATCCTTTTTACACTTTCTCTTTAAAATAAGGTTGAAATTTATTATTTAAATCACCATTTACGTAGATATCTCCTTCTTTGTCTTTTTCTTGTTCCATAATGGCTACTACATATAACATCTTATTACTTAAATTAGTATTATCACCTAAGTAGACTTTCTTTTTTTCTTCCTCTAGATATATACTATATTCACTTTTGTTACTTATGTCAATAGTTGTGACTTTTGTGTCTAAATTATTTTCTTTTGCACTATTCATTATTTTTATCACATCTTCTAGTTTACTCAAGTCATCATTATTCAAGCGATTTCCTGGTACTATATTCTCTTCTTCTGTACTAACTCCTAGTATAATTGGCAATTGCTTGCTATCTTCTGAAATTTCTAATAAATAACCTTGATTATTAATATATGCATATTTTCCCATATAGTCCACACTATATTTAGCAACTCTTTCTTCTATTTCAATCTCTACTGTATTTGGTATCTTTCTATGTACTTTTACACTTTCAACATATGGATTTTCTTTTATTTTGTCAGCAACATTTTTAGAATAGAATTTAAATATATTTTCATCATATTTTAATTCTGATAAACTGATAATTGTATCAGTTGATATCTGACTATTATTTAATACTTTTATGTCCTTTATGTAAAAAATTGGTGATGTTAATGCAAAAATAGTTCCACCTGTTACTAATCCAACTACTAATATTAATTTTAGAAAAAACTTTATTCTCCTATTTCTTTTTTTTCTTTTTCTTTCTTGTCTATTTATTTCCTTTCTTTTTTGTTCTGCTTTTTTCATATTATTTCTATTAGTCATTTGTATAACAGTTTCTGTTTCCATATCAAAATCATTTTTTTGGTTTTGCTTTTTATTTTCTTTAATTCTTTTTTCTCTTTCTTTTGCCCTTTTTTTATTTTCTTTACTATTATTTATTGTTGTATTTTTAGCTTGTCCATTTTTCATATAATACAAATTCATTTGAGCTTCTTTTGATTTTTTAATCAATTCTCTTCCTCCTTTAGGACAGGTTTTATTTTTTATAAGGGCATATGCCCTTATTTTACCTCTATGTCTACTCCTAACTTTTGTAGTTTTTCATTAAATCTTTCATATCCTCTTAATACATACTCTATATTATCTATTTTTGTAATACCTTTTGCAACAATAGCTGCCATAACAATAGCTGCTCCTCCTCTTAAATCTGTTGCTTTTACATTTGCTCCATATAATTTTCTAACACCTTTTATTATCGCAGTTTTTCCTTCTATTGAAATTTTGGCTCCCATTCTTATTAGTTCTTGTGTATACTTATATCTGTTTTCAAATATGTTTTCTACCACAACAGAAGTTCCTTTCGCAATAGTTAATGTTGTTGCAAATATAGATTGCATATCTGTTGGGAATCCTGGATATGGCATAGTTTTTATATTTATTGCTTTCAATCTCTTAGGAGCATCTAATTTTATTAAATCTTTTTGAATTTCAAACTTGCAACCCGCTTCTTCTAATTTATCAATAATTGGCACTATATGATTTTCATTTGCATGTTTTACTATGATATTCCCATTATTCATTGCAGAGATGCATAAAAATGTTCCGGCCTCAATTCTGTCTGGCATAATATTATAACTTACATCTTTTAAATGTTTTACACCTTCGACTTCAATTTGATTAGAACCTGCTCCTTTTACTTTAGCTCCCATCTTATTTAAAAAGTTTTGCAAATCAATAATTTCTGGTTCTCTTGCCGCATTTGTAATAATGGTTTTACCGCTCTGCTAAGCAACTTGCCAAGATTGCATTTTCAGTCGCTCCTACACTTGGAAAGTCCAAATTTATTTTTTCCCCTACTATTCTATCACAAAAGCATTCCATATTTCCATAGTTTTTGCTAATATTTATTCCTAATTTTTCAAAAGATTTTAAATGTAATTCAATTGGTCTGGTTCCAATATCACATCCACCTGTTTGTGATAGTTTGTGGATACATGAATTTCAAGTGAAATGCTAAACCTCCATTTTCGTAGAGTTCTTTGTACATTTCATCATTTAAGTTATATTCTTCCTTTTGTTCTTTTGTTATTTCTTTT
>CALYAH010000087.1 GCA_944393455.1 uncultured Clostridia bacterium | reverse complement strand
ATATTATATCAAAGGAGGAGATTTATTTCACTCATAGCTAGAAGCTTTTAGAACCCCACGTAAAACGCGGGGTTTTCTTTATCCAAAAAGTAGGTATAATGATTAATTTAAAGTCATTATACCTTTTTTTATTACTTATTAACCAATTAAAAGTTTTACAATAATCAAACACACTACCCCTGGTAATCCCAATAATCCGAATTAATATACTTGTAAAAAAATTTAATCCTATATGAAATCCAAATGTCGCCCCTATCAAATTTATAATATAAATTGTTAGTCCTCCTAAAACAGAATTAAAAATAAGTTTTATTATTTTTTTTAAAGGAACAATAAAAATTCTACCAAATATAAAAATAAAACATATGCATGCTAAATAAGTAATAAGATTTGTATCCATCTTTCTCAACTCCAAAAAAAATGATAATAATTTCTTATTACCATTTGTATGTCGATCCGTGGACAAATATTACTTCAAATTAAACAGCTTCTTCATCATCTTCCCAAAAACTAAATTTTTTATCATTTATCATATCTACCTGAATTCCTTTTGCTTTTGCTATTTTTATAAGATAATCTAACTTTGCCTGATTAGCTTTAATTTGATAAGTATAATAATCTACTAAATCTCCTTGTGCATATTCAAAATTTCTATTATCTCTTTTTAATTCTTCTCTCGTTTTTATAATAGTCCTAATCAACTCAATTTCTTTTTCTATTTCCGTTTTTTCTATTATTTTATGTTCTTTTACATATTCTTCCATAAACAGTTCCTTTCAATTTATAGTTTGTTTCTCTTTATTTGTATTATATTCATAAAATGGTTTTTTATTCAAAAATTAAGCCTATTAACTAAACAATTTGCTATAAATTTCGCCAAACTACTTGTTTTTTTGGCAAATTTATAGGATAATATATATGTATAATTTTAATTTAGCGAAAGGGTTTTTTTAATGAAGTATATAGATAAATTTTTAAAACTATTAAACACAGATAGAAACACCTTTGCAACTTATGTATTAACATTAATCACAGCATATTTAGCAGTAGATAGAATTGTAGAAATGTTACTCATGATATTTACTGGTGTTTCCTATTCTTACTGGGGACCATTACAATACACATTGGCTTTAGCTTGTCCAGTATTCGCATTTTTATTTTCTGGTCCTTCTAAGTTTGCCACCTCAAAGGCAAAAAAAGTAACACTATTTTATGTTTATATAATAGGATTATATATAATTGCTATTTCAATGTTTACTCAATGGCTTAATATGGGTGCTTGGTTATTACTATTATCTGTTCCAAACTATGTAGAACTTATTACTGACTTTTCAGATTTAGTAACACCTGCTATGGTTAGTATTTCTTTATATCTGCCATTAGCTACAATTTTCCCAGTATTTAAATTTTTATTTTTCGGTGTTAATGATAGTAAAGATAAAACACGTTCTATTTGGGATTATAGAGGAATTGACTTATCAGATAAAAAAGAAGGAACTGGCCCTTATTCTTGTGAAGTATACTTATGCTACGATTTTGAAACAGGTAGAACAATAGTAATTCCAGAGTCATCTAGATATCAATCTTTATTTGTTTGTGGTGGTTCTGGCTCTGGTAAAACATCTTTAATATTTGAACCAATGATAGCAAGAGATATTGAGAGAAAATATTTCTTTAAGGAAGTTTCTAAAGAAATGGGATTTACTGCTTTAAAAACTGGAATTGCTACTTTAAATGCGCCTTATGATAATGATTACTTAAACAAAAACTTTAGTTTAAATATGTTATCTCCTGTTCCTGAAAAAGAAAACATTTATAAAGCTTACATGAAAAAAATGCTTTTAAGTACATTTGGAGATGAATACACCTATAAAAATGTCGGTCTTACTTTAATGGCTCCAGACTATGAAGTTATTAGCCATATGACAGATGTATGCAAAAATTTTGGAATTACTTATAATATTATTGATCCATCAAATACTAATTCAGTTGGACTTAATCCATTTGTATATGATGATTCTTCAAAAATAGCTGTTACAATTTCTTCTGTAATAAAAGCTATGTATAATACTGCACATGATGATGCTGATGAAGCTTATAAAGAAGATATCGTTATTCAAGCTATTGAAAATTTAGCTATTCTTCTTAAAGAAATGTATCCTCGAATGAATGAAGGAAAACTACCTAATTTGGAAGATATGCTAAAAATGTTTGCTAACTTTGACTTGATTGAAAAAATGTGTGAAATATTAGCTCATGATGAAGAATTAAAAGAAAAATATAGTATACAATTAACTTATTTTAGAAAGAATTTTTATAAAGATGGCCCTGGAAAATCTAATACTGAAAAATATATATATTCTGTTGTCAGTCAATTAGATAATCTATTAAGAATTCCTGGTATAAAACCTATCTTATGTAATAGATATAACAATTTGAACTTTGATAAAATGCTTTCTAATGCCGATGTAACATTTATTTGTACAAGACGTGGAGATTTAGGTGCTGCTGGTCATAAAGCTTTCGGATTATTTTTCTTAATTGCAATGCAAAATGCGGTACTTAGAAGACCTGGTATAGAAAATTCAAGAGTTCCTCATTTCTTATATGTTGATGAATTTGCTGATTTCATTTGCAGAGATACACAAGCCATGTTTACTATGTATAGAAAATATAAAGTTGGTAATATTATTTCAACACAAAGTTTACAACAATTAGAGACACCTCACCTAAAAGGAAATTATAGAAATGTTATACTTTCTAATTGTGCTAGTAAAATATATACAGGTAATGGAACTTATGATGAATTAGAATGGTGGTCTGGTGAATTTGGAACTTACAGAGAATGGGTATATTCAAATTCTATGGATATGGAAAAATTGGAATATGACTCTAAATACGGAAATGTAAAATGGGAATTTGTTAAATACTTTAAGGAAGGTAAATTGCAACACATAGGAACAACAGATTGTGCTTATAAAATCAGAGGAAGTAATGGAAAACCTATGGTCGGACCTGGTAGATTAGCTTACTTAGAATCAAAATACAAGGAACCTCATAAAATAAAAACTTATGATTTTAGTAAATATTCTAGCAACGTAACGGCTGTAACAGAAGATGATACTACTTCTTCTAAAAAGTTTAATCCAAAAAATATTGATTTTAGAGACGACAGAAATGAAATTGACCCTGTTCAAACAGATACAACTGATTCTAAATATTTATTTGATAACCAAGATGCAATTGTAGTTAATCTAAAAAAAGGACCTTTCGGTAAAAAGAATAATTAGTTTTATATTTATTAAACTATAAAATATTATATATAAACTAGAATAAAATCCAGTATCTAGTGATTGAAGTTGTCAACAAAAAGTAGACACAAAAAAGCGTAATTATGAAAACCCTAGTTGAGTTCTATACTCGACAGGGGTTTTATAATTTAATGCATAACTTGGTCTATATTCATTATTATCCTTTACTACATCTTCAATAAATTCTTGAACTGTGTTATAATTATTTATATCAAAATCAATATATATTTCTTTCTTCAACCAACCATTTTTAGACTCTATAACAGGGTTATCAGTCGGAGTTCCAGCTCTTGACATAGATCTGGTTATTGAAGTATTATCAAATGTTTTATTGAATGATAAAGAAGAGTATACAGAACCGTGGTCTGTGTGAAGAATTGTTTCAAGGTCTTTGTATCCTCTTTTTATTTTGCATTCTAGCATTTTGTTTTGTACGATTTTATGATTTAAAGTGTTGCATCCATGTCTAGATTCTCTAACATCAGAACTTACTATTTCGTTATTAAACACATCTAAATAAAATGTCCAATCATAGGCTCTTTTCTTAAACCAAAATGTTGTTGTATCTGATACTATTTTTTCAAATGGTCGATTTGTTTTCCAATTTCCTTTTATTAAATTTGGATATTTTATTGATTCTTGTCCTGGTAATTTATATTTGTAGTGTCGAGCTTTAGATTTTATTTTAAGACATTTACAGACTTTATGAACTAAATTATCTGATACCATCCATCCCGTTGTTTTTAAAATTATTCTATTTATTCGTCTATATCCATAGCTTGGTTTCTTATTATGTATTTCCTTAATTAGTTTTTCTAGCTCTAATCTATCGATTTCGTATCTATTTAATACATCTCTATTTTTTAGCCATTTGTAATAACCACTTCTAGAAACATCCATATATTCACACAATGATTTGACATTAAAATCTTTACTTAATGTTAATATTATTTCAAATTCAAATTCCTTTATTTTTTGTACATTACATATGAACCATCTCCTTTCATCATGTAACCTTTTTTTAATCGTTCATTTTCAATTCTTAATTTCATATTTTCATATTCTAATTTTTCTAAATCTGATAATTCTTTTCTTCTAGAATATTTTACAAGTGGATTACCTGGTTTTCTTTTATTTTCTAATGTTTCTTCACCATATTGTAGATACTTTTTTATCCAATTTCTCAACATTCCACTAGAAATATCTTCATCTTTTGCAACCTGATATGTTGATAATCCGTTAACTAAGACACGATTTATTATCCTTAATTTTTCTTCTTTTGACCAATATCTATTTGGTTCTTTTCTAATTCTAGGCATAATTTATCCTCCTTATATTATTATTTTAACACAAAAAAATGAAAGCAGACTTTTTGTGTCTACTTTCATCTTATCACTTCAATCTAGTGATACTGGATTTTATTTATTCTTAAAAATTAATCCCTATCATTTCTATTATAATTCCTGATACAACACCAATTATATATAGTAAACCTGTAATTTTCAAATTTTCTTTGATTCCTTTATTCATCTTAAACAATACTGCTAGTCCTACTCCTGCTCCTACTAACAAACCTGATATCATGGTTGCTGCTGGAATTACGCCTTCTAAATATAATTGTGTTAATATAACAGATGATGCACAATTTGGAATTAATCCTATTATTCCTGCAATTACTGGACCTAACACTGGAGTATTTTGTACAAATCCTGCAATTGTTTCTTCTCCTATAAAGTAAATTATTATATTAACAAATAATGTAACAAGTAATACAAAAATGAATATATGTACAGTATGTCTTAATGCTGATTGTATAATTCCATGTTCACAATGGCAATGTTCTTTTTCACATATATCTACTATTTTTTCTTCTTCTTGTTTATCTTTATTTTTTATTCTAATTACAAAGTCAATTGCAAATCCTGCTATCATACCAATTATTAGTTTCGTTCCTAATATTTTCAAAATTGTAGCTATTGGTACTGCCTCTGAAATAAATATTGGCAACATCTCATCTGAGGTTGATAGATATACTGCTATTAACGTTCCTAATGTAATAACTCTAGCTGCATAAAGATTGGTCGCAGAAACAGAAAATCCACATTGTGGAAATATGCCTAAAATGCTTCCGAATTGCCGGTCCAAATTTTCCAGATTTTTTAATTGCTTCTTTTGACTTTTTACTTGTTTTATGTTCTATATATTCCATAATTAGATAAGTTATAAATAAGAATGGTACTAATTTTATACTATCTATTAATGCTTCTTCTAAAATTTCTAACATTTTTATTCTCCTTTTCTTTCGTTTTAATATAATAACACACTTCTTATCAAAAGTAAAGAGCCATGTTGCTGTTCAATGGCTCTTTATGTGTTTTATTTTTCAATTATCTTCTTCTAAAACTTCCACAAATACAACCTGTTCTTCCATTTGTATTTGAGTTAGGAATTACATTAATTCTAGCTGTTACCCCATTTCTATTTGTGTTATTACAATTACAATTATTATTGTTACATCTACAGCAACATTCCGAATTATTATTGTTATTAGAACTTATTGTTAACAAGTCGTTATTACACCCATTACGATCATTACTAGATATAGTAAGTAAATTTCCATTTTCTAAATCACCACATCTACTATTTATAGTAAGTAATTCATTAGATCGGTCGTCTTCTCTTCTACATCTACAACAATGTCTTCTACATTCATCACACTCACATGAATCGCATCTTCTTCTATTTCTTTCTTCTATGTCACTGTCTCTTAAACGTCTTATTAATCTACAAATGATACATACTATTAATGCTGTGACAAAACTTATAATTGTATAAATAATAGTAGCAATTAAAAAGTTCAAATTATCAACAATAAATGTAACAATTAAAAATATTGCAAATATAATAGCTGCTACTAATGCTGGACATTTCAAGATTTTTTGCAAGGCAATAGAAATAATGATAGTTGCTATTGGTAAAGCAAAAAATATAAGTAAAATATTCATATCTTCTCTCTCCTTTATTTTTTACTATATTTTATGCTTTTAACTCCTATTTGGTTAACATTTTATTAATCATACTCTACATTTACTAAATATAATCCTTGCGGTGGTAAAGTTTTACCAGCATTTTCTCGTTTTTTGCTTTCTATAATATTTAGAATTTCTTTTGGTTCTAGTTTTCCCATTCCTACATCTACTAAAGTTCCTGCTATAATTCTCACCATATTATATAGAAAACCATTTCCCGTTAGTTCTATCCAAATCCTTTCATTTGGCATTTGTTTTATTTCCGCCTTGTATATTGTTCTTACACTACTTTTACTACTAGTTCCACTTGCTTTAAACGCTTTAAAATCATGTTCACCTTCAAAATATTTTACAGCTTCTTTCATTTTCTCAACATTTAGTTTTATAGGTATATGTGTTTCTTGATTTCTAAAAATAGCTGTTCCATATCTTGAATTATTAATAATATATCTATACGTTTTCCTTTTACAAGTCAGCCTACTATGAAATCTATCGTCCACTTCTTCTGCAGATTGAATTCTAATTGATTTTTTCAAATTACTATTAATTGCAATTGGAAACTTTTCAATTGGTAATTTCGAATTTGTTTTAAAATTTGCTACTTGCCCGAATAGCATGTACCCCTCTGTCGGTTCTTCCTGAAGCTGTCAAATCTACTTTTTCTCCTGTTATAGTTTCAATAGCTCTTTCTATATTTCCTTGGATATTTAATTTGTCTGGTTGTTTTTGCCATCCGATTGAATTCTTTTCCATCATATTCAATTACTAATTTTATATTTCTCATTTTTTTCCCTTCTATCTAATCTTATCAAAATATTTTTTCTTAAATTTCTAATATGAGAAAAGTCGCAATATGCGACTTTATTCTTAGTTAGTTATTTTCTTTTTTTACTTTTTCTCTTCTTATTCTTTCTTTTATCTGTTTTAATCTATGCTTTCTTTCCTTTTTCTCTACCGCAAATCTTTTAGTAACAACATTACTGATTAAGATTTTTTTCAATACATCTTCTCTCAAGTCCGCAATCAAAGTACCGTCTTTTGCAACTGATATTTTTCCTGTTTCTTCTGAAACTACTACTACAATGCTATCTGATTCTTTTGATATTCCAATTGCAGCTCTATGCCTTGTTCCTAGTTCTTTAGCAATATCTTTATCATCTGCTAATGGCAACACACATGCTGCTGCAGCAATCTTATTACCTGATATCACTACTGCACCATCGTGCAACGGTGTCTTAGGTTCAAAAATATTTACTAATAATTGTGGTGAAACCTCTGCGTTCATTGGTATTCCGGTTGCTATAATGTCTTGAATTTTAATATCTCTTTCTATAACAATTAATGCTCCTGTTTTATTTTTAGAAAGCTCTGTTGCTGCAATTACAATCTTATAAATATCTTCCTTTGTCTTGGTTGATAAATCTTTATCAATACCAAAAAATTGCGTTATTTTATTAGTTCCTAATTGCTCTAACGCTCTTCTTAATTCCGGTTGAAAAATAACAATAATAGCAATTACTCCAAGATTCATAATCCCTGTTAATATCCAATTTAATATTTTTAAATTAAATAATCCACTTATCCATGTTGCAATAATTAAAAGTGCAATACCTTTAATTAGTTGCCATGCTCTAGACCCTTTAACAATTTTAAAAAAACAATATACTAAAAATATTACAATTGTTAAATCAATAATAAGTGTAATTAATTCAAATGGATTTGTTTGCAAAGATTTAATGTATGCTACTATGTTATCTTTATAAAAATTCTCCCAATTCATTCCTAAATTAATTATCATCTATTTCTCCTAACTTTACTATATCAATGCATAAACAAGTGAAGCAACTGTTCCAACTACCATTAATAGTGCTAAAACTCCTGCCATTACTTTCACAAATATTTGTCCCTTATCATATTTATGCTTTTTTTCTGTTTTTATATTTTTTTTCACTTTTTCTCATCCTTTCTATTTCTATCCTTTCAATATTATAGCACATTATAAGATTTTTTCAATTATTTTCGCTAATTTTCCATAACTTTCTACCTAGTTAGTTTTTCAACCTAAATATGTTTATATTATTTTGAAGCACCGCGTAAGCGACCAAACGAACGAATGTGAGTGCGATTGGAGCAACTTTCTATTTTTTATTTTACGAAAGTTGCGACACACAAGGTGTAAAAAATAATATAAACATATTTAGGTTGAAAATTATCATTTAATCTATCACTTTTATTATTGTTTGAAATTTTTCTGCCTTTTCTCTTCTTATCTTTATAATCTCTTTTAATTCTTCTTTCCCATCTTCTAATTTCTTTAAATCATTAGCATAGATATAAGCTAACACTTCTTCCTTTTGAACAAAATCTCCAACTTTTTTATTAAAAACAATTCCTACTTCATGTTCTATATTATCTTCTTTTACTATTCTTCCTGCACCTAATTTACAAGCCAATCTTCCGATTTGTTCAGCATCAATTCCGCAAATATAACCTTTTTTTGTAGCATAAATTGGTTCTACATATTTTGCCTTTTCAAAGTTCTCTATATCTTCTACATAAGAAGTGTCTCCTCCTTGGTTTTTAATAAGTTCTAAAAATTTTTCATAAGCTTTTCCATTATTTATATTATTCAGTAGCAATTCTTTTGCTTTTTCTAAATTTTCTTCAATACTAGCTAATTTTAACATATAGCTTCCTAGTTCTAAAACTATCTCCTTTAAATCCTCTGGCATTTCTCCTTTTAAGAACTTGATACTTTCCATTACCTCTAAAGAATTTCCTACTGCATATCCTAATGGCTCTTCCATATTTGTAATTATACATATTGTTTCGCGATTAGCTAATTCTCCTATTTCTATCATTGTTTTTGCTAACTTTTCAGCCTCTTCTATGTTTTTCATAAAAGCTCCGCTTCCAACAGTTACATCAATCACTATTTTCTGTGCACCACTTGCTATTTTTTTACTCATTATACTAGAAGCAATAAGTGGTATACTTTCCACACAAGATATTGCATCTCTTAATGCATATATCTTTTTATCTGCTGGAGCTAAATTTAATGTCTGAGAAATCATACTAATACCTATTTTTTCCACATTTTGTACAAACTTCTTCATAGAAATAGAAGTGTTGTATCCTGGTATTGATTCTAATTTATCAACTGTTCCTCCGGTAAATCCTAATCCTCTTCCTGACATTTTGGCAACAGG
>CALYAH010000086.1 GCA_944393455.1 uncultured Clostridia bacterium | reverse complement strand
TAACTTTTATTCTTCTTTCAATCTAATTGGTAAAATCATATATGTATAATCATTATTTTCAACAGATTTTATTAAACATGGTGATATACTTGTACCAAATTCAATATAAACTTCCTCATCATCAATTGCTTTTAAACTATCTAAGAAATATTTTGGATTAAATCCAGCTTCTAAATTTTTTCCTTCTGTAGAAACATATAATTCTTCTTTTGCATCTCCTGTTTGATTTGTACAAGAAATAACAACTTTTCCTATATCAACTTGTACTTTTACTGGATATTTTTTCTCTTTCTCAACACTTGATGATGATATTAAACTAATTCTTTCAAAACTATTTTGTACACTATTTTTATTTACTCTTATTCTTGTCTCCCAATTTGTTGGTATTACATTTTTATAATTTAAAAATTCTCCATCCAAAATTCTTGTTACTACTTTACAATTATCCATTTCAAATAAAGCTTGATTTCTTGCAACCCCTATTTTTACTGGTTCAAAAGAATCTGATATAATTTTATTTACTTCATTTAGTGTTTTTCCCGGAATAACCGCACTAAAATTATTGCTTTGTTTATTTAAATAAATACTTCTTAATGCTAATCTAAAACCATCAACTGCAACTAAATTTAATTTATTGTTTTCAATTTCAAATAGACATCCTGTAAAAATTGGTCTACTTTCTTCACTACTTACAGCAAAAATTGTTCTTCTAATCATACTTTTTAAAACATTTTGATCTATTTCTATAGAATTTTCCACTTCTATTTTTGGAAGTTCTGGAAATTCTTCTGGATTCATAGTTGCTAATTTATATAAAGAACCTTCACATTCTATTTCTAATAAATTTTTATCATTTAAAGAAATATAAATTTCTGTATCTGGTAATTTTCTTATAATTTCACTAAACATAATAGCATTTACAACTGTACTTCCCTGTTCTTTAACTTCACATTCCATAACATATTCTATACCAATTTCTAAATCGTATGTTGTTAATTTTATTTCATTATCATTTGTTTGAATTAATATTCCTTCTAGTATAGGCATTGTAGTCTTAGAAGCAACACCTTTAACTACGGAATTAATGGCTTTAATAATTTTGTCTTTATAACAAACAATTTTCATTTTGCTCCTCCTTTATAATATATATAATATTTTTAGTAGTAATAGTATTAGGTCCTGTGGAAACTGTGGAAAACTATGTTGATAGTTACAATCCCTAGTAAAATTACTGTTTATAATTCAGTGGAAAACTTGTTAAATAATCCACAGCTTAAAATTAAAATTGTGTAAAACTGAGATATACACAGTTTATAAACAAGTTATTAACAACCCCATGTGGATAACGAATGTAGGCTTTCCGTAAGAAGAGAAAGAATTCATTTTTCCAAACACTCATTTTTCCAAACACAAATTTCAAAAAAATCACGAAATCTTTTTGGTTGTTATTGTTTTCCATTTATGATAATGTTTTTCACACTATCCACAATTAGCTTAGTATTATTTTTTTCTTTTATTTCCTTTTCAATTTTTCTACAACCATGCATAACAGTTGAATGGTCTCTTCCCCCAAAATCAATCCCTATCTGTGGATAAGACATATTTGCTATTTCACGACAAAGGTACATAGCAATTTGTCTTGGGAAAGCAATATCGTTAGATCTTTTATTTCCTGATAAATCATCTTTATTAATACTAAAATATTTAGCAACAGTTTCTTTAATGAAGTCACAAGAAATAACTTTTTCGTTTTCATATTTAAATTCATTTATAATATTTTCTGCTAATTCAATAGTAATAGGACTATGTGTTAATGAAGCTCTAGCAACTATTTTATTAAAAACACCTTCTAATTCTCTAATATTTGAATCTATTTTATTTGCAATATTAGAAAGAATAAAATCTTCTATGATAACATTTTCGTCTTGTGCTTTTTTTCTTAAAATTGCTAAACGAGTTTCATAGTCAGGACAAGAAATATCAGCAAGAAGTCCCCATTCAAATCTTGATTTTAGCCTATCTTCTAAGAATTGAATATCTCTAGGAGGTTTATCACTAGAGATAATAATTTGTTTTCCATCTTCATATAAAGAATTGAAAGTATGGAAAAATTCTTCTTGAACTCTTTCTTTGCCAGCGATAAATTGAATATCATCAATTAGTAAAACATCAATAGTTCTGTATTTATTTCTAAAAAATTCATTTTTATTATCTTTTATTGCATTAATCAATTGATTAGTAAATTTTTCAGACGTAACATATAAAACGTTTGCTTTTTTATTGTTCTCAAGAATTCTATTACCAATAGCATGCATTAAGTGGGTTTTCCCCAAACCTACGCCTCCGTAAAGGAATAGCGGGTTATAAGAATTAGAAGGTTCGTTACCAACTGCTAAAGCAGCAGCATGTGCGAATCTATTATTATTTCCAACAACAAATGTTTCAAAAGTATATTTTGGATTTAAAGTTGATTTATTAGATTCTATTTCAGCAGCAGATACATTTGAATTATTTGTTATAACTTCAGTCTCTGAAGTATCATTTTCTTTTGATATATCTATTACTGAAAAAGTCCATTCCATATTGGTTATAAAACGTAAAGTGTTGAAAATTAAACTTCTATACTTATTTTCAATAAAATCTTGTTGATATTCAGAGATAGTTGTGAAAACAATGTGATTTCCTTCTATGCTTCTAATATCTAATGGCAATATCCAGGTTTCATAGGATATTTGAGTAAGTTCCGGTTTTAAAACTTCTTTTATTTTTGCAACCAATTCTTCTTTTTCAATCGCCAATTTTTAATCATCCTTTCTTAAAAAATTATCCACAAAGTTATCCACAACTGTTGATAAGTTTGTAACATTTTTGTAAAAATACAGAAGGTTTATACGAACAAAAATTTAAGTATTTGCAAGAAAAATCTCGTATATTTTTTACTTTCACATAATAACAAATTTATACACAAGAAGTCAATAAAATTGTGGAAAAAATTTTTTTTGTGTGGATAAAATGATAAAAAACTGTGGAAAAGTCATGTAATATTACAAAAATATTACAAAAAAGCAAAAAAAAATTACAAAAATTGCTTGACATTTATAGAGTTTTTACGATATAATCGATATACTTGTTATTTTGTGAAAAAATAATTTCCAGGAAGAACTGGAATTTTATAAAAAAATCAGTAGGAGGTGCTAAGGAAATGAAAAGAACATATCAACCAAAAAACAGACAAGAGAAAAAAGAACATGGATTTAGAAAAAGAATGAAAACAAGAGCAGGAAGAAACATAATAAAAGCAAGAAGAGCAAAAAATAGAAAAAAATTAAGTGCTTAATTTAATTATGTTTTATTAATAGCTAATATTAGTAAAAAGGCCGCAAAACAGCGAGCCTTTTCACATAATTGAAATTTCAAAATGCTTTTTTTCATTAAAAATTGCCTTAAAAGAGGGGAAGAAACAATAATGAAAAAAACAAAAATGTTAAAGAAAAATTATGAATTTAAAAATGTTTTATCAAAAGGAAATTACTATTCGGGAAAATATATAGAAGTATTTATAAAAAATACAAGTAATAGAGATATAGAACAAAACTTTTTAGGGATTGCAATTAGTGTAAAAGTAGCTAAAGCAACGAAAAGAAACTATATAAAAAGATTAATAAGAGAAAATTATAAGAACTATGAAAAAAGTATAAAAACAGGGAATAGTATGGTTTTTTTATGGAAAAAGAAAGCAGATTTTAAAAATGCAACCTTTGAAAACATAAAAAATGATATGAAAAAAATTTTTGATAAAGCAGGGCTTTTTATCGAGGAAAATTAATGAAAAAATTACTTATATGGCTAATTACTAAGTATCAAAAACATATTTCAAAATGGCTTACAAGTAAAAATATAAATTGCAAATTTTATCCAACTTGCTCAGAATATACAAAACAAGCTATTGAAAAATATGGGGTAGGGAAGGGATTATTTATTGGAATAAAAAGAATTTTAAGATGTAATCCTTTTTCAAAAGGTGGATATGATCCACTAAAATAGAGCTAGGATGAAAATTAATGTTTCAATTTTTTGCTAATATTTTCGGTTATTTACTGCAATTATTGTATATGTTGGTAAATAACTATGGACTGGCAATTATATTATTTACAGTAGCAATAAAGTTAATATTATTGCCATTATCAATAAAACAACAAAAAACAATGAAAAAAAGTACAGAATTACAAGAAAAAATGAAAGTAATTCAATTTAAATATAAAAACAATCCTGAAAAAATGAATCAGGAAATGATGAATTTGTATAAAACAGAAAATATGAGTCCATTTAGTGGATGTTTAACAGCTATTATTCAAATAATATTGCTTTTGTCAATATTCTATTTAGTAAGAAGTCCATTAACATTTATGGAAAAAATACCACAAGAAGATATAAATCGTTATGTTGTGCAATTGCAAGAAGAAGGGAAACAAGTTAGCCAAGCATATCCAGAGATAGATTTAATAAGAGAATATAACTGGTTAAAAGAAAAAAATCCTGATGATGAAAATATAGAAAAATTAAATCTTCAAATGAATTTCTTTGGATTAGACTTAAGTAAAGTACCACAACAAAACATGACAGATTATACAGTATATATTATTCCTGTTTTATATATATTATCTTCTTTTATTTCAATCAGAATGACAACAGCAATGCAACAAAAACAACAAAAAGAGAAGAAAAATGTGACAATTGATGGAGAAACAGGAAAAGAATTAGTACCACAAGAAGAAAATAATGAGATGGATGCAGTTATGCAAACTAACAAAATGATGTCTTGGATGATGCCAATAATGTCAATTTCAATAGCATTTATAGCACCTTTAGGTTTGGCATTATATTGGTTAATGAGTAATATTTTAATGATTATCGAAAGATTAGTTTTAAATAAACTAATAAAAGCTTAAGGGAGGTGCCATTTGATGGCAAAAAGTATCATTTCAGAAGGAAAAACTACAAATGAGGCAATAGAAAATGGATTAAAACAATTAAAAGTCTCAAAAAAGATGGTAGATATAAAAGTACTAGAGAATGAAGAAAAAAGAAGCTTTTTTAGTATATTAGCACCAAGAGTCGTAAAGGTAGAATTAACAGTAAAAGAGCAAAAAGAAGAAAAAGTAAGAGAAAAGAGAGAAATTAAATTAACAGAAGAAGAACAAGAAACAGCAAGAGAAAATGTAGAGACATTTTTAAAAGAACTAAAAACAAACTTACCAGAAGATGTAGAATATAAAATAGAAAAAACATCTACAGGTTTAAATGTTGATTTAAACAGTAAAAACTTAGGTTTTTTAATTGGATATAGGGGTGAAACCTTATATGCTGTACAAAACATTTTATCAGCAATAGCAGGAAAAGGAATTCAAAATAGAGTTAGAGTAATTTTAGACATAGAAGGATATAAGGCAAAAAGAGAAAAAACACTAGAAGATTTAGCAGAAAAAGTAGCCAAAACAGTTATAAGAACAAGAAAAGCAGTAAAATTAGAGCCAATGCAGGCATATGAAAGAAAAATAATACATAGCAAATTGCAACAAAACTCAAAGGTAGAAACATATAGCGTTGGAGAAGAACCATATAGAAGAATAGTAATTTCTTTAAAAAAATAATAAAATAGTATAAAATCGGAGGTCAAAGGTCGGATTTTACAAATATTTTGTAAATTCTATCTTTGACTTTTTTTATAAAATAATAGTATAAAAACAATAAGAAAATGGAGGTAAAAAATATGAGTACTATAGCGTCAATCTCTACGGCTCCTCGGAATTGGTGGAATAGGAATTATAAGAATGAGCGGAGAAAAATGTTTTGAAGTATTAGAAAAAATATTTATTCCAAAGAAAAAACAAAATATAGAAGAAATAAAAGGATATACAATAAAATACGGAAATATAGTAGAAAATGGAGAAATTGTTGATGAGGTACTAGTTTCTTATTTTAAAGCGCCAAAAAGCTATACAACAGAGAATATGTGTGAAATCAACTCTCATGGAGGGAATGTTATTGTAAAAAAGATATTAGAATTATGTTTGAAAAATGGGGCTGAATTAGCGGAACCGGGTGAATTTACTAAAAGAGCATTTTTAAAAGGAAGAATTGATTTATTACAAGCGGAATCTGTTATAGATGTTATAAATGCCAAGTCAGAAAGAGAGGCAAAAACAGGAATTAAGCAATTAGAAGGATTTCTTTCTAAAGAGATTTTACAAATAAAGAAGGAAATTATGGATGTCATGGTAAATATAGAAGTTGCTATTGACTATCCGGAATATGATGTAGATGATGTAACTAACAAACAAATACAAGAAATGTTAGATGCTGTAGAAGAAAAACTATTAAAACTAGAAAAAAGCTTTGATAATGGAAAAATAATAAAAGAAGGAATAAAAACAGCTATTATAGGTAAACCAAACGCCGGTAAATCATCTCTTTTGAATAAAATTTTAAAAGAAGAAAGAGCAATTGTAACAGAATTTGCGGGAACAACAAGAGATACTATAGAAGAATTTGTAACAATTAATGGAATACCTTTAAAATTAGTAGATACAGCAGGAATTAGAAATGCTAAAGATGAAGTAGAAAAGATAGGTATTGAAAAGTCTAGGGAAATAGCAAATGCAGCAGATTTAGTAATTGCTATATTTGATTCTTCTAGAGAACTTGACCAAGAAGATATGGAAATTTTAGAACTTGCAAAAAACAAAAAATCTATTTTAATTTTAAATAAAATAGATTTAAATTCTAAAATAAACGAAGATGATGTTCGACTTAAAGAAGTAGGAGGGCACATTATTAAAATCTCAGCTTTAAATAATATAGGAATTGACAAATTATATGATGAGATTACAAACCTATTTAATTTAAACGAGATAAATTTAGATAACGAGATAGTTATTACAAACATAAGACACAAAAATTTAATTTCAAAAGCAATTCAAAATGTAAAAAAGACAAAAGAGACAATAGAAAATAAAATGCCATTAGACATTGTAGCAATATTTATAAAAGACATTTTAGAGGATTTAGGAAATATTACAGGAGAAATTGTAACAGATGATATAATAGATGAAATTTTTGCAAAGTTTTGTCTAGGAAAATAAGTTTAAAAATACGCGCGAGAATCAAAAATAAGAAAAATTAATACAAAAACAGAATACTTTTACGATAAAAACACAAAAATCAAAATAAAACGATTCTGAAGCCAAATAAAAATATGTGTAATTTTATAAAAATACTACTAAAAATAGATAAATGTTCCTAAAAAATAGAAAAACAGAAATATAACCTATAAGTTCAAAAGAGTCTACATAAAAAAATAGTAATTAGTTTAACTTTACAAAAAACGTTCGACAAATTTCGACAAAGAGAGGAAAGTACTTGAAAATAAAGGAAAAACCTAAGAATGAAAAAGAAAAAACAACAAAAACTAAAAAGTTAAAATTAATGCGGATTGCAAAAAAACAAGAATTTCTGTTTCACACGGAATGAAAAAATAGAGGAATTTTCTAACTAACAATGGGGGTAAAAAACAAAAAAATAAATGTTTTAGAAAGGAAGATATAAAATGAAATTAGAAAAAGGAGAATATAATGCAGGAGAATATGACATTGCAGTTATAGGTGCTGGACATGCAGGGTGTGAAGCTGGACTTGCTGCAGCGAGGCTTGGAATGAAAACATTAATATTTTCTATTAGTCTAGAAGCTATTGCTAATATGCCATGTAATCCACATATAGGAGGAAGTTCAAAAGGACACCTAGTAAGAGAAATTGATGCACTAGGTGGAGAGATGGGAAAAAACATAGATAAAACTATGATTCAAATAAAGATGCTAAATACTTCTAAAGGACCAGCAGTACATTCTCTAAGAGCTCAAGCAGACAGAAAAAAATATAAAGCAGAAATGAAACACACTTTAGAGAAACAAGAAAATCTTGAAGTGAAACAAGGAGAAATAGTAGACATTCAGGTGGAGAATGGAAAGGTGACAGCAATAAAAACAGATTTAGGAGCTGTTTATAAAGTTAAAAGTGTAATAGTAGCAACACGGAACATATCTAAAAGGAAAAATATTTATAGGAGAATATTCTAAAGAAAGTGGGCCAGATGGAGTAGCAGCAGCAAATAAATTGTCAGATTGTTTAAGGAACTTAGGTATCGAGTTAATACGTTTTAAGACAGGAACACCAGCAAGAATAAACAGAAGAAGTATAGATTTTAGTAAAATGGAAGTACAAAAAGGAGACAAAGGGATTGAAGCCTTTTCGTTTGAGAATGAACCAAAAGACTTTGAGCAAGTGGATTGTTATTTAACTTATACAAACGAAGAAACACATAAAATAATAAGAGAAAATTTAGAAAGATCTCCTTTATATGCTGGGATGATAGAAGGCACAGGGCCAAGATACTGTCCATCAATAGAAGATAAAGTAGTTAGATTTAGTGATAAGCCACGTCATCAGGCTTTTGTTGAACCAGTTGGATTAGACACAGAAGAAATGTATATACAAGGAATGAGTTCATCTTTGCCAGAAGATGTTCAAATTGCATTATATCGTACAATTCCAGGACTAGAGCATGCAGAATTCACAAGACCTGCTTATGCTATAGAATATGATTGTATTGACCCATCTAATTTAAAGCTATCGTTAGAATACAAAGGGATAGATGGCTTGTTTATGGCAGGGCAAATCAATGGAACTTCTGGTTATGAAGAAGCAGCATGCCAAGGATTAATAGCAGGAATAAATGCTAGTAGAAAAATAATGGAAAAAGAACCAATTATATTAGATAGAACTCAAGGATACATAGGAGTTCTAATAGATGATATTGTTACTAAAGGAACAAATGAACCATATAGGATGATGACTTCTAGGGCAGAATACAGGCTTCTATTAAGACAAGACAATGCAGATTTAAGATTAACTGAACTTGGACATGAAATTGGATTGATTTCAGAAGAAAGATACAAAAAATTCAAACAAAAAGAGGAAAACATACAAAAAGAAATAGAAAGATTAAGAAAATTAACAGTAAAACCGGAAGATAAAGTAAATGAATTGTTAAGAACTAATGGAACCTCAGAACTTACAACAGGTACAAAAATGTCAGAATTACTAAAAAGAACAGAATTAAACTATGAAAAATTAGCAGCAATTGATAAAGAAAGGCCAGAACTTACAAAACAAGAACAAGAAGAAGTAGAAATTCAAATAAAATATGAAGGATATATAAAAATGCAAGAAGCACAAGTAGAAAAATTTAAAAAACTTGAAACTAAAATACTTCCTGAAGATTTAGATTATGAAACAATAAAGGGAATTAGCTTGGAAGGAAGACAAAAACTGAACAAATTCAAACCACATTCTATTGGACAAGCTTCTAGAATATCAGGGGTTTCACCAGCTGATATATCAGTTTTGTTAGTTTATTTACAACAAATGAAAAAAGGAGGCAAATAAAATGGAAATACAAGAATTTGAAAAAATATTAACTAAAAATTTGAAAGAATTAGAAATTGAGTTGGATGAGAAACAAGTTACTCAGTTTTATACATATATGCAACTATTGTTAGAATGGAATGAAAAAATAAATTTAACAGCAATAAAAGATCCTGAAGAAATTATATTAAAACATTTTGTAGACTCTTTAACAATAGCAAAATACATAAAGAAAGAAGCTACATTAGTAGATGTAGGGACTGGAGCAGGATTTCCTGGAATCCCTTTAAAAATATATAGAAAAGATATAAAAATAACATTAATGGATTCTTTAAACAAAAGAATAAATTTTTTAAATGATGTAATAAATAAATTAGATTTACAAGAAATAGAAACCATACATAGTAGAGCAGAAGAATTTGGAAGAAATAAAAAATATAGAGAGAAATTTGATATAGCAACTTCAAGAGCGGTAGCCAATATGTCTACTTTATCTGAATATCTAATGCCATGTTTAAACGAGAATGGAATAGCTATTTCTATGAAAGGACCAAAAGTATCAGAAGAATTAGAGAGGGCAAAAAAAGCAATAAAACTATTAGGTGGAGAAATTATTAAAGTAGAGGAATTTTGTTTACCAAATAGTGATATAGAAAGAACTATAGTACTAATTAAAAAGAAAAGAAACACACCTTCAAAATTCCCTAGAAAACCTGGAACACCAGCAAAAGACCCGATTTTTTAAAAGTGTTCAAATATTCAATTTTTTATTAAAAAAGGACAGCGAAAAAACATATAAAAAAGTCGATAAATTTTACAAAATTTATTGACTTTTTTGTTATATTTATATATGATTATAATATGAGATAAATGAAACTTAACAATAAATATTAACTAAAATGGAGGCAATAAAATTGGGAAAGATAATATCAGTAGCAAACCAAAAAGGTGGAGTAGGTAAAACTACAACAACAGTTAATTTAAGTACAATTTTAGCAAAAAAAGGTAAAAAGGTACTTTTAATAGATGCAGACCCTCAAGGAAATGCATCAAGTGGTTTAGGATTAGAAAAAGAAGTTGAATTTTCTACATATGACATATTAGTAAATGACACACCATTAGAAGATGCAATTCAAAATACTATGATAAAAAATTTAAAAGTGTGCCCAGCTAATATGAACTTAGCAGGAGCTGAAGTTGAATTGGTTTCAATGATGTCAAGAGAGCAAAGATTAAAAGAAAAATTAGATGTCATAAAAGAACAATTTGACTATATTTTTATTGATTGTCCACCATCACTTGGACTTATTACATTAAATTCTTTTACAGCTTCTAATAGTGTATTAATACCAGTACAATGTGAATATTTTGCATTAGAAGGATTGGGACAACTTTTAAATACTATTAACTTAGTAAAAAAGCACCTAAATAAAGAAATTAGAATAGAAGGAGCTTTACTTACAATGTATGATATAAGAACAAACCTTTCTAATCAAGTTGTAAAAGAAGTAAAAAAATACTTTGAAAATAAAGTGTATAAAACAGTTATACCAAGAAATGTAAGATTAAGTGAAGCGCCAAGTTATGGAATGCCAATTACAGAATATGATCCACGTTCTAAAGGTGCAAAAAGTTATACAAAATTTGCAAAAGAATTTTTAAAAATCAATGAAGAAGAGAAAAAAGCAAAACATATGATTTAATAAAATAGAAAAAAGGAGGAATAGTAATGGCAAAAATGACAGGACTAGGTAAAGGGTTAGATGCTTTATTTGGAGCACCACCAGAAGAAGAGGCAATACAAGAAAATGACACATTGAGAAATTTAAAAATAACAGAGGTTGAGCCAAATAGAGATCAACCAAGAAAAAGATTTGACCAAGAAGCATTAGAAGAGTTAGCAAGTTCAATTAAAGAATATGGTTTAATTCAACCAATTGTTGTAACAGAAAAAGAAGGATATTATAGTATTATAGCTGGGGAGAGAAGATGGAGAGCATCGAAAATAGCAGGATTGACAGAAATACCAGCAATTATTAGAGAAGACAACGAAAAAATAAACTCAGAAATATCTTTAATAGAAAATATGCAAAGAGAGGACTTAAATCCTGTGGAAAAAGCAATGGGAATAAGAACTTTAATTGATAACTATGGTATGTCACAAGAAGAAGTGGCCAAAAAATTAGGAAAAGGAAGAAGTACAATAGCAAACTGGGTAAGAGTTCTAAATTTAGAACCACGTGTTCTTGAAATGGCAAAAGAAGGGAAGATAACAGAAGGACACTGTAAAGCATTACTTGCTATTACAGACCCAGAAAAACAATATCAAACAGCAATACATATGTTAGAAAGAGGACAAACAGTAAGGCAAATTGAAAAGAAAGCACAAATAAAAGAAACAAAAGAAGAGCAAAGAAGAAATCACATTTTATATAAAAGTATAGAAGATACTTTCCAAGGATTTTTTGGTACAAAAGTAAGATTAGATGCGGGAAAAAGAAGAGGAAAAATAGTAATTGAATATACTTCAAATGATGATTTAGAAAGAATTTTAGGTTTAATAAAATAAAAAAGGAAAGAGTGGTTAAATGGACAATATTATAAATACAATAGGAGTTAATACGATTTTAATGATATTAGCATGTATAAATGTAATTTTATTAATTGGATTTATAGTTGCTATATTAAAAATTTCAAATATGAATAAAAAATACAAAAATTTTATGCTAAAAATAGGAAATGGAAAAAATATAGAAGAAGATTTAGAAAACTATATGTATAGGGTAGAAAGAGTAGAAAAAGAAAATGCTGAAATAAAAAGTTTTATTCAAACGATGGATAAAGATATAGAAAAATGCATTCAAAAAGTAGGGATTGTGAGATATAATGCTTTTAAAGATACAGGAAGTGATTTAAGTTTTGCGCTTGCTTTATTAGATGAACACAATGATGGTGTTGTTTTAAATGGTATTTATTCAAGAGAAATTTCTAATATTTATGCAAAACCTGTAAAAGACGGTAAATCTAGTTATACTGTTTCAGAAGAAGAACAAGAAGCAATAAAAAAAGCAATAGAAACAGATAATACATATAAAATAAAATAACAAAGAAGCAGAGTTTAATTATACTCTGCTTCTTTGTTGTTTAAATGGAATTTTTTGCCCTACATGGTAAGGTCTATTCCAAATAGGTTCTTTTGGAGTTATTGTCTTGATTGTTGAATCATCGAAACACAAAATCACCTCGTTTGGTTTTTTTGAACTAGAGACAATCGTAATGATTGTTCTCCATTTCGTATTCCATTTATTTTTCTGCATATATGTACCTCCTGAGGGCCTTTGCCCATACATATATTATACCATATTTACATAAAATTGGCAAAAGCAAAAAAATAGAAAAATTTTCTAAAAAATAGTATTGACAAATATCTATAAAAATGCTAAGATAAATACTGTCGCTAGACATTTGTCTTAAGATATGGAGAGGTGGTCGAGTTGGTTTATGGCACCAGTCTTGAAAATTGGCGTGCGTTTGTAGCGTACCGTGGGTTCGAATCCCACCCTCTCCGCCAAAAAGAGTAAAAGTTAGGTATTTAAAAGAATATGGCGAATATCTAACTTTTATTTATAAAATGGAGATGTACCCAAGTGGTGAAGGGGACTGTTTGCTAAACAGTTAGGTCCCGAAAGGGGCGCGGAGGTTCGAACCCTCTCATCTCCGCCAAATTTAATATA
>CALYAH010000085.1 GCA_944393455.1 uncultured Clostridia bacterium | reverse complement strand
TCCTCCTTTTTGATTTTTATTTGCGGTTGGCGAACCACATTTATTATATCAAAAAGGAGGAATTTTTTTACTCATAGCTAGAAGCTTTTAGAACCCCCTGTAAAACAGGGGGTTTTCATTATCCAATAAAGTAAAAAGATTATTGAGTTTATTTCATTCAATAATCTTTTTATTTACCCTGTTTTAATAAAATATTTCGACATTATCAAGCTTTATAACTGGAACCTTTTTTATACAGTTATTTTTTGCAAACTTTAAAGAAGTATAACCACTTAGTAACCTATTGTTTCTATCAACAATAATTGCTTTTCTCAATCTTCCATATTCTTTATAAAAATATTCTGCTCTTTCATATTTTAATTGCTTTTTCCTTGTACTTCTTTTTTGATTGTTATCTATACAAAAATAATACCGATGTTCTTTGTAGCCTTTAATTTGATTAATTTCCATTTCTGTAACCCAACCATTTAAAAATGAAAAATTTTTTACTCTTTTTAGTTTTTCATTTTTTATTTGCACTTCTTTGAAATAATTTTTCTTTGTATCACTAGTTCTTCTTTTTAAGTATTTACTATATTGGATTGCATTCATATTACTTTTTTCACAATTGCATTCTTTACATGCCGGAACCAAATTATTTGTAATAGTTGGCCCGCCAATTTCTTGTGGGATAATATGATCGACTGTTAATTCACCTTCTGATAAAATTTTTCCACAATAAAAACATCTTACACCCCGTTTTTGGCGTACTATCGTTCTCATTAATCTTTTAAAACCAACATCAACTTTCATTTTCAGAATATTATCTTCTATATAAACTATTCTAACGCCTCTTCCATTATACTGAGTAAAACTTTCAGGTAATTCAATATTCATTGTAAAACCTCCTATCTTTATTTTCATCTTCATTATATATGTCATCTATACAAAAGTCAACATAAACTTTAAAAAATCGATATTTTTTATAAAGTGAGAAGATATATTATAAATGCATAACCCTTTGCTTAATTTCTTTTGTTTTTCCTACATTCCAGAAGTTTTCTCCTAAATAACCACAAGTTCTTCTAACAACTGTCATTTTACTATGGTCTTTATTTCCACAATTTGGGCATTCCCATTCATTATCTTTATTAATAATAATCTCTCCATCAAATCCACATTCATGACAGTAATCTGATTTAGTATTAAATTCTGCATATTGAATATTATCATAAATAAATTTAACAACAGATTCTAATGCATCTATATTTTTACTCATGTTTGGTATTTCAATATATGAAATAGCTCCTCCTGTTGATAAGTTTTGGAATTCACTTTCGAATTTTAATTTTTCAAATGCATCAATTTTTTCTCTTACATCAACATGATATGAATTTGTATAATATCCTTTATCTGTTATATCTTTAATTGTTCCAAATTTTTCTTTATCAATTCTTGCAAATCTATAACATAAACTTTCAGCTGGAGTTCCGTATAAAGCAAATCCGATATTAGTTTCTTTCTTCCATCTTGCTGCTGTTTCTTTTAAATGTTTCATAACTCTAAGTGCAAAATCATGTCCTGCTGGCTCTGTATGAGATACACCTGTCATTAATTTAGTTAACTCATAAATACCAATATATCCAAGTGATATAGTTGAATATCCTCCATATAATAACTTGTCTATTTTTTCACCTTTTTTAAGTCTTGCTAATGCTCCATATTGCCAGTGAATTGGGCTAATATCAGAATGAGTTCCAAGCAATGCATAATGTCTACACATTAGTGCTTCTTTGCAAAGTTCTAGTCTTTCATCAAACAATTTCCAGAATTTATCCTCATCTCCATCTGCTATAATTCCTATTTGTGGTAAATTGATACTTACAACACCTTGATTAAATCTTCCTTCAAATTTGTAGTTTCCATTCTCATCTTTCCAAGGTGATAAAAAACTTCTGCATCCCATTGGACTAAATACATTTCCTTCATAGTTTTCACGCATCTTTTTAGCTGAAATATAATCTGGATACATTCTTTTTGCTGAACATTTAACAGCAAGCTTTGTTAAATAATCGTATTCTCCACCTTTTAAATTATTAAATTCATCTAATACATAAACAAGTTTTGGGAATGCTGGTGTTACATATACACCTGATTCATTTTTAATTCCCTCATATCTTTGTCTTAAAACTTCTTCTATAATCATCGCATTTTCTTTTATGTATGGGTCATCTTTTTCTAGGTGCAAGAATAATGTTACAAATGGAGATTGTCCGTTTGTTGTCATCAATGTATTGATTTGATATTGAATTGTTTGTACTCCTGCTTTTAATTCTGCTTTCAATCTATTTTGTACAATATCTTCTATAATATCAGCTTTTAATTTATCACCATATTTTCCTTCAATCTCTTTTTTAAATTTATTATAACTTTTTCTTAGATATTTTCCTAAATGAATCATATCAACTGATTGACCACCATATTGGTTACTTGCAACTGCTGCGATAATTTGTGTTGTAACAGTACATGCTACTTGGAAACTTTTTGGACTTTCTATCATTTTTCCATTCATAACAGTTCCATTATCTAACATATCTCCTATGTCTACTAAACAACAATTAAAAATTGGTTGTACAAAATAATCTGCATCGTGAAAATGTAAAATTCCTTCTTCATGAGCTTTTGAAATTTTTTCAGGTAATAACATTCTTCTAGTTAAATCTCTTGAAACTTCACCTGCTATATAATCTCTTTGTGTAGAAGCTAGCAATGTATTTTTATTTGAATTTTCCTCTGCTAATTCCTTATTTTCGTTTCTAATTAATCCTAAAATAGATTCATCTGTTGTATTTTGTTTTCTGACTAATGCTCTTGTATATCTATATACAATATATTTTTTAGATAATTCATATTTTCCAATTTCCATTAATTTTTGTTCTATGATATCTTGAATATCCTCTACTAATATTCTTTTCTTGCCTAATTCCTCGATATAGCTCATAATCTCTTTAATGTCTTCTTTAGTTGCTCTCTCTTTTGGTCTTACTTCTTTGTTAGCTTTTTCAATTGCTACTCTGATTTTTTCTCTGTCAAAGTCTACTGCTCTTCCATCTCTTTTGATTACTTTCATTTTACATTTCCCCCTCAAATTTAGTATGGCTTTATTATATACTAAGAAAAATGTTTTTCTGTTGCAAAAGCAACAAAAATATTTCTAAATTTTTTAACTATGCCCTGTTGTAAGATTTTGTCGTTTATTACAATTGTATTACAAAAGTATTACAATTTCATTTCCTTTATTGTTAGTATTTATGTATCTTAAATCCTTTATTTTATTTCATTCTTTGTTGCATCTGCAACTTTTGTGTTGTATAATATAGCTAGCTTAATAGAAAGTTTGGTGACATATATGAATCTTAGTTTTAATATAGAAAATTTTATTAATGACTTTGAAAGTAACTGTCATAAAGTGAAAAAAAGAGTATTTTCTAAAAATGAAGTTATTACAAGTTATATCGAAAAAAGAAATCAGTTTTGCATTTTAGTAAATGGTAATGCTGACTTAGTTCGCTATGATTTAAATGGTAATAGAACAATTGTAGAGCACTTTTCTACAAATGATATTTTTGGTGAAGTTTTTTATACTGTAACAACTAACAACGAATTGCTAGTTGAAGCTCGTGAAAAATGTGAGGTTCTAATCTACACCTATGATGATATTCATACCAAATGTAGAACTAACTGCAAATTCCATCAGAAATTATCTGAATGTTTACCTGAACTTATTTTAAACAAAGTAACTGATTTAAATATGCGTGTAGAATTACTAACAAAGAGATCTATTAGAGATAAATTACTTGGTTATTTTTCTTTACTTTCTACTAGGACTTTAAGCAAAACTTTTTCTTTACCTTTTTCTTTAACTGATTTAGCCGATTACTTGAGTGTTGATCGTAGTGCCATGATGAGAGAAATAAAAGTTTTAAAGGAAGATGGATTTATTGAAAAAGAAGGGAATAAAATTACTTTGCTTTATAAATAGAAAATATTTATTTTACCAGATTTTGATTTTTTTCAGCTTTTATATATTAAACTTTAAGCCCTCTAACTTTTATTAATTATTTTATAAAAGTTAGAAGGCTTAATTAACTTTTATTTAAGTTAATTTCATCATCTGGCACACTATTCAGTTTGTCGTTTAGACGTATCTTCTTTTTCTTGTTCTGGTGTTGGATCTACACCATACAGTTCTAAGATTGTATTTTCGTTTAGATAAAATCTGTATTCTGTTTGAGCCCCCCACTCTTTGTGATAAACTTCGAGTTTTGGTCTTTCGCCTTCTTTCAAAGGATACAATACTGCTCTATTATCAGAATCTTCAGGAATCGTAATATTTTCCTTTATGATTCCTCCATCATCTCGTTTGTACCAATACGTATATTGATCTTCATAGTAGGTATCCTCATCTACAGTCGTTGATACATTAATATATAATATCAAAAAAACTACATTCGTTTTTTTGCTTGTTCTAATGTTTTCATTTAGTTCATAATCCATTTGAACTAAATTATAAGATGATGTTAATTGGAAGGTCTCCCTTTCCTTATCCTGTTCTGCTAGTTTTTCACCTATCTGCATGATAAAATATAGTATTAGTCCTAGTAGGATAACTAGTTCGATAACTGTTACGACACTTACGACACTTTGCCAGATTTTATTAAGTTTTTCTTTCATGTCACGCGTCCTCCTGTTATTATTATCAATATCGCTATTTTATCATAGTTTATGTAAAAGGTCAATAGTACTGCATTAAAACAAAATACTCCTTTATAAATTGGATTTTTTAACATATTATATTTACGAAAATTTCAAATTATTTATTTCATTAAAAGAAATTTCTTTTTCTTCTCCTGTTATCATATTCTTTAATTTTACTATTTCCTTTTGAAGTTCATCTTCTCCAATTATGATAACATATGGAATTTCTAGTTTATCTGCATATTTGAATTTAGCTTTTAATTTTTTATTATTTAAATAGATTTCTGTTCTTACACCGTTATTTCTTAAATTAGTTGCCAAACTAATTGGTACACTTAAGTCCTCTACCATTGGAATGATTAAGACATCTGATATTGATTTTTTCTCCGCTTTGATTAAATTTAATTCATTTAATTTATAAAATAAACGTGTTAATCCAATTGATATTCCAACTCCAGGCAATTTTTTATCTGTATAATATTCTGATAAATTTTCATATCTTCCTCCTGAACAAACACTTCCGAAGCTCCCTATAATCATTCAAAAATGTTTCATATACTGTTCCTGTATAATAATCTAATCCTCTTGCAATTGTTAAATCTACATTAAAATTCTCCTCTGGAATTCCAAATAATCTCATACTTTTTACAACATATTCTAGTTCTTCTGTCCCTTTTTCAAAAGTTTCATTTGTAATATGTAAAACTTTTAATTTTTGAATTTTTTCATCAGAAGTTCCATCAATTCCAATAAAATTCATTATTTTATTAATAGCATCTGGTTCTATTCCTAATTTTTGTAGTTCTCCAACAACTGCTTCTTTTCCTATTTTATCGATTTTATCAATAATCCTTAAAATTTCAGTTGCTTGATCTTTTTGCCCTAAATCTTCGAATAGCCCATTTAAGATTTTTCTATTATTTATTCTGATTGTAAAGTTATCAAAGCCTAATTTTTTAAATATTGTATAAATAACACTTGGAAGTTCTGCGTCATTTATTAAATCCAATTTTTGATCTCCAATTATGTCTATATCGCATTGATAAAATTCACGGAATCTTCCTTTTTGTGTTCTTTCTCCTCTGTATACTTTTCCAATTTGGTATCTTCTAAATGGAAAACT
>CALYAH010000084.1 GCA_944393455.1 uncultured Clostridia bacterium | reverse complement strand
CATAGAGCAAAGATGCTAGATAACGTCTAGTGAGGGTGACCTTAAGGAAAGTGCAACAGAAAATAACCGCCTTAAAGTTTTAAGGTAAGGGTGAAAAGGCGAGGTAAGAGCTCACCGCCATTATGGTGACATAATGGGTCAGTGTAAACCCCATCTGGAGCAACACCTAATAAAGAAGATTAAGCCTGCTCGGCGCCTTCTTGATTTGAGTGGCTTGAAATAGATAGCAATATCTATTCTAGATAAATGACTATTTTAAACGACAGAACCCGGCTTACAGATTTACTTAAACAAAGGACGTTCTTTTTATTTGAAAGTTATTTCAGATATAAAGAGCGTCCTTTGTTTATGATAAATTTCTAGGATTACAAGATGTGTAATCTTGTAAGAGGTCTTTTTCTATGCTATAATACAAATGTAAAGATAAGTTAATCAAAAGAAAGAAGTGATGAAATGGAACAAATAGATTTTTTAGCAACAGATGGAATTAAATTAAATGGATTTCTTTATAAAAATGGAGAAAAAACAGACAAAGTAATTTTATCCGTACACGGAATGAGCAGTAATTGTTTTAAAGAAAGAGATACAGTAATAGCAAACTATGCAAACAAAAATGATATTGACTATTTTTGCTTTAACAATAGAGGAAGCGAATTAGTAAAATATATTAGAAGAGATATAGAAGGTCGAAAAGAAAAAATGTTAGGTGGTACAACTTATGAGGATGTTCTAGAAGGATATGAAGATATAGTAGGAGCCATTTTAAAATTAAAAGAATTAGGATATGAAAAAATTTATTTACAAGGTCATAGTCTAGGATGTACAAAAATTGTATATACATATCATGAATTAAAAGATGAAGAAGAAAATGATATATTGAGTAGCATCAAAGGGATAATTTTGTTATCTTTAGTTGATATTCCAATGGCTTTAAAGGTCTACTTAAGAGATAAATACGAAAAATATTTAGAACTAGCAGAAGAAAAAGAAAAAGCAGGGAAACTAAAAGATATCATGCCAAAAGACTCATTTATACATCCAATTAGTGTAAAAACATTTTTAAGATATGCAAGAGATAACCAAGATATTGATTTTGCGAAATTTGGTCAAGATACTGAATTGGAATATTTAAATCAAATTGATGCACCATTATTTATGAGATGGGGAAATGATAATGAAATGATTTTACAAAAAGCTGATGAATTAGTAGCTCAAGTAAGTAATTGTATATCAAATGCAGAAAAAGATATTGATTATGTAGATGGTGCAAACCATAGTTATAATGGAAAAGAAACAATATTAGCACAGCAAATAATTGATTTCATAAAAAAGTATGAATAAAGAGAAAGAAGGGGACAAATGGCTAATATATTTGATTATATGAAATGGAGAGACATTGACTTAAGAAAAGTAGAATTTAATGAAATAGATAATTTAATTTTAGCACGTTTATCTTACTTTCCATTTGATGGTTTGATTCAAGATGGAGAAGAAATTGCTTTATATGAGGTTTATGAAAGATATTACAGATTAGGAAGAGAAGGCAGAATTTTACAAGAAGAAGATAAACAATTATTTCCTGTATTAGCAAATAGTATAAGGTTTGGAGAATTAAAGATAACAAACTATATTAATAAAATAGATCCTATTCAAGAAAAACAATTTTCAGCAGTTACTATTATTATGCCAGATAATACAATCTATGTTGCATATAGAGGCACGGATAATACAATAGTAGGCTGGAAAGAAGATTTTAATATGAGTTTTAGTGAGTTAGTCGCCTCTCAAATAGATGCAGTTAGATATTTAGAAAAAGTTGCTAAAAAATATAAAAAGAAAATTAGAGTAGGAGGACATTCAAAAGGAGGAAATTTAGCTATTTATGCAGCAACATTTTGTAATCCTAAAATTCAAAAAAGAATAATTAATGTTTATAATAATGATGGACCGGGATTTTGTAATAAAGTTATAACAAGTGCAGAATATAAAAATATAGTACATAAAGTTCACACTTACATACCTCAAACCTCTATTATAGGAAGATTATTGAATCATGAAGAAGAAACTACAATATTAAAAAGTACTCAAAGTGGTATCATGCAACATAATTTATATAGTTGGCAGGTCTTGGGAGATTCCTTTGTAAGAGATGAGCTAACAAGTTCTAGTGAGTTTATAGACAAAACAGTCACAAATTGGCTTTCAGAAGTAAGTCCTGAGCAAAGAAGTGAGTTTTTTGATATATTATTTGAAATATTAAATGCAACCGGAGCTAAAACCTTAAATGAAATTAGTAGCAAATGGTTCTCAAATGCAAAAACGATGTTAAAAACATATAAGAATTTAGAACAAGAAAGTAAGGAAATAATGACAAAAACATTACATGCTTTTCTAAAAATCGGAATGAGACAAGTGGGACAGAGCAGATTTGTCTCATAAATAAATTTTGTAAAAAGTCTAGTTGCCTCTAGACTTTTTTTTATGTTTTATATATAATAAGAAAAAAGTAGAATTTTGGGGGATTGCATAATGTATGAGAGAAGTGCTATTGTTTTAGAAAGATATTTTGATACTCTTTTTGGATTTAATAAACAAAACAATTTGAAAGCAAATTATGAAAATTATAATAAAATTATAGAAGAAATTAAAGAGTATCAAAAAATAACAGAAGAAGAAGAGAGTATAATTGGAAAATTTGATGAAGTAGCAGAGGAAATACAAGAGATACAAAATAAGCAATCCAAACTACATGAATCAAATCTAGAAGTAGAAAATGAAAGGAATTTATTATTTAATGATTTAGGAGAAAATCCAAATTCATTAGATACAAAACTTCAAAGAATAGAAAAAATTTTAGATAAAAATAATGAAACTATAAAAGAACTAAGAGAGAAATATGTAAAAGCATTAGTTATATTTACAGAAAGACAAAAAGAAAGAAATAAATATGCAAGAATAAGAAGAACAGCAGAAGCTAAGCATATTCAAGATGTAAAAAATGCAAACAAGATGTTTGCAACGATTGAAGTAAAAGATGTACAAGAAATGAAAAAATTTATTGAATCTAATAAAGAGGCAAAAAAACAAGAAATTGTTGATATTATGATTAAAAACGGAAAAAGCGAAAAAGTTGGATTTAATAAGCAGGTCATGGAATATGCAGTAAATATAAGAATGGACATTGCTATAAAAGAAGCGGAATTGTATGTTAGTGTCTATGAAAGGACAAAAAGGCTTTTAAACGAATTAGAAACTGAAACTGTAAAATTAACAAGAGCAGAAAAATTACTAAGAGATGTGTCTGTAAAATTGGCATTTTTGAATGCAGAAAAAGAATATATAGTTGGATTTTTAGATAATGAAAGAATGACTTCAATGAATGGAAAGAAATCACATGATAAAATGATGAAAGAAGCATGTGAAAACTTTAAATTGGACATTGATCAAATTAATAAATTATATGAACTAGTGCTTAGAGAAACAACTAGAAAATCAACGAAAAAGGCATATAAAGAACTTTATAACAAGAATTATCTAAAAGAAATAGAAGAAAAAGAAAAGAATTTTGAAAAAGAAGTTAATAACATAAAATTACGTATGGGAACTGTTATTAATTCTAATTATTGGAGAATTGAGGGAATAAAAAATATTTATACGGTATTCCAAGAAGAAATAAGTGATAAATTTAATAAAGACCTATCAGAATATAGAATAGATGAAATAGAAGAAGTTATTCTTCCTCAAGTAGATGAAGAAAAAGATAAAGAAGGTAAACAGGAAGATAAAAAACATATTAAAGATAATTATAATGAAAAGCATAGCGACGAAGAGTATAATGAGGAAGAATATGACGAAGAGTATGAAGATGATGAATACGACGAAGAAGAGTATGATGACGAAGAGTACGATGAAGAATATGAAGATGACGAATACGGCGAAGAAGAATATGAAGATGACGAATACGACGAAGAAGAATATGATGATGACGAGTACGACGAAGAAGAGTACGATGACGAAGAGTATAATGAAGACGACGATGAAGAAGACTATGACGAAGAAGAGTATGAAGATGATGAAGAAGGCTATTATGACGATGAAGATGATGATGATGAACTAGTGGAAGATAAAATTGATAAAATAATAAGAAATAGTAGAAAAATGGCGACAAAAAAATATGAAAACAAAGGTAATAAAGGACTATTTAATAAATTATTCAAAAAATAATAAAAAAATTAGTATAAATTATTAGTTTTTTAGAAGCAAGAGATTGCTTCTTTTTTATTGCATAAAAAATCTGGTAACAAATAATTGATATTTTATTAATATCTACAAATAAATATCATAAATTATGATAAAATATATCATAGGAAGGAGAAAAAATGGATATATTAGAAATAGCAAATAAAATTCAAAATATAGGTGGGAGATTATATTTAGTAGGAGGAGCAGTTAGAGACGAGTTTTTAGAAAGAAAGAATTTTGATGAGGATTTTTGTGTAACAGGGGTTACATCTGATGAATTCCAAAGACTTTTTCCGGAAGCACATATGCGAGGTAAATCATTTGGAGTATATGACATAGATGGAAGAGAAATTGCTTTAGCAAGAAAAGAAACTAAAATAGGAGTTGGACATAAAGAATTTAAAATACAAACAGGAAAAGAAATTTTAATTGAAGAAGATTTAAAAAGAAGGGACATTACAATAAATTCTATTGCTAAAGATGTACTTACAAATGAAATAATTGATCCATATGGAGGAATTAAAGATATCAAAGATAAAATAATTCGAGCAACAAGTAATCATTTTATAGAAGACCCATTACGAGTATATAGAGTGGCAAGATTTGCTGCTCAACTTGAATTTACAGTAGATAAAGAAACCATAGAGATGATGAAAAATTTAAAAGAAGAATTAAAATATTTATAAAAAGAAAGAGTTTTTACAGAATTTAAAAAAGCGTTAAATACAAATAAACCATCCATATTTTTTAATATATTAAAAGAGGCTAATGTATTAGACATACATTTTAAACCAATATATGATTTAATAGGAGCATTACAACCGGAAAAATATCATCCAGAAGGAGATGCTTATAACCATACAATGATATGTGTTGATAAATCAACTACTATGACAAACAAGTTAGAAATTCGATTTGCAACATTAGTACATGATTTAGGAAAAGGAACAACACCAAAGGAAGAATATCCACACCACTATGGACATGAAGAAAGAGGAGTAAAAATTGTTACAAGATTTTCAAAAGACCTAAGAATGCCAAAAACTTGGGAAAAATGTGGCAAGACGGCTTGTAAGGAGCATATGAGAGGTGGAATTTTTGAAAGAATGAAACCAGCTAAAAAAGTGGAATTTATCGAAAGAGTTGATAAGTCTTATTTAGGGTTAGAAGGGCTACAAATCGTAGTGGATTGTGATAAGGACAATAATGACGTATTAAAAAAAGAAAGCTACAATTTTGTTTCTATTGGAAAAGAATGTTTAGAAGAAATAACGGCTAAAAAAGTAGCAAAGAAATATAAATTAGAAGAAGGAATTGTTTTAGGAAATAAAATTCATGAGGAAAGGGTTAAATGGATGAAACGAAAAATAAATTCTATTAAAATTTGACACTTTATGTAGATAATGTTATAATTAATAATGCGCCAATATTTGAAACAAAATAAATATGGATAAAAATAATTAGTTTTTTCCTGAATATTTTGGGGTGCAATAATTCTCATATTTACTAAAAGGAGGAAATTGACATGAAAGAAAGAGAATTAAAAGAAAAAGAATTAGAGGGAGTAAAATTAACAGATAGTGAGGAGAAGAAGTTAAAAGAAAAGCTTCAAAATGAGATTTTGAATCATAGTTGGAAATCTAACCATCTAACATGGATGGGGAAGGATCAAAAACGCCTAGCTGAAAAGTTTAACATGGAAGAACTTAAACATGTTGGAGAAGTACACCAAGAATACAATAAGGAAACTTTTCCACACCACATTCTTGGTGGTGAAACATGGATGGAGTTTCATATAGGATATTTGGTTGAAAATCCTGAAGTAGAGAAGAAAATAAGAAAGTTCTATGAACAAGATTATGAAATGTATTTAAAAACAGTTGACAATCTTGAATCAGATTTTCCTATTTTCGTTATTGGAGACTACTGCCCAATATCTGGAACAGTAACGCCTTTAATTGTTAATTATAAAGACAATAAGAAAGTTATTGTACTTTATATTAATAAGTAATAAGAGAGGAGCCGACTAGAGCTCCTCTTTTCCCTTAATTTTTTAAAAATACTTTTTGAACATATAATTTATTAGCAAATGATTGTACAACATTTCTTAAAATATATTGCTCTTGAGAGAGCCTGTCGTTATTAATATAACTGTCACCTGTAAAAGTCATTTTTATGGCTTTTTCAAGTTCAGAGCAAAAACGATTATAGGCTTGGTCAACAGAAGATGTTGTAAGTGCTAAAGTAATTAATTTTTTTATTTCCTCCATACTATAAATCTGTTTTAAAATAAAAATAACAAAAAGATAAGCAATATGTTCTTTGTTATACTTTTTATTAATCGGAGGATTAATGACATCATGTTTGACATAGTTATTAATCATTGTTTTAGTTACAATTTTATCATCTTTTTCATTATCACTATTAATATAATTTGATAAATAATTTTCTAATAAAGATACAACTTGGTCAATATATAAATCGATATTTGGAATTTCATTCCACCTAGGAAGGTGAAAATTTTTAATTTCTTCATCTACTATAAATTTCTTTTCTGCCATAAAATCACCTCTATTACGCATAATAATAACATTTTTATAGTGGCTAGTCAACTACTTGACAGGTTATTGTATATGTGATAATCTAGTAATCGATACTAGATTATAGGAGAAAAATTATGGAAAGAGAAAGATATTTTGAAGCAACCGAATTTGAAAACATAAAGGAAATTATTTATAATTCAGCAGAAAAATATGGGGAAAATACAGCATTTATATTAAAACATAAAAATGATAAAGAGGTAGAATACGAGAATATATCTTACAAAAGATTATTAGAAGAAGTAAACTATTTAGGAACAAAACTATTTGATTTAGGGTGTAAAAACAAAAGAATTGCTATTGTCGGAAGAAATAGATACGAATGGGTATTAGCACATCTAGCCAATTTATTAGGAGGAATTGTATCTGTTCCTTTAGACAAAGAATTACAAGTAAACGAACTAGAAAATTGCTTAGAAAGAAGTAAAGCAGATGTTGTAGTTTTCGATGAAAAATATATTGAAAATATAGAAGAAATAAAAAGAAGAGGTAATACAAATTTACAAGAGTATATTTGTATGACAAAAAAAGAAAACTATTTGGATATACCAAATTTAATAGAAGAGGGGAAAAAGTTAGTAACATCAGGAAATAAAGAATATATAAATTTACAAATTGATTCTTATAAAATGAGCATTTTATTATTTACATCAGGAACAACATCAAAATCAAAAGCAGTTATGTTATCACAAAAAAATATTGCATCTAATGTATATGCAATGCAATTAGTAGAAAGATTTTATGAGACAGATGTAAACTTAGCATTTTTACCATTTCACCATATATTTGGTTCAACAGCTATGATAGTAATGTTAGCGTATGGAATAACAACAGCATTTCCAGATGGATTAAGATATGTTGCTCAAAACTTAAAAGAATACAAAGTATCTGTATTTGTAGGAGTTCCATTATTAGTAGAAGCTATTTATAAAAAAGTAGAACAAGGAATTGAAAAACAAGGAAAAACAAAATTAGTAAAAGTAGCAAAGCTAATTAGCAATTTCTTACTAAAAATTGGTATAGATATTAGGAAAAAACTATTTAAAGCTATTATAGATGAGTTAGGCGGTCATATGAGATTTGTTATATCAGGAGGAGCACCATTAGATAAAAGAGTAGCAAAAGGATTTAATGAATTAGGAATAAACTTAGTACAAGGATATGGATTAACAGAAACCTCACCAGTAATAGCAGCAGAAAATGATAGAAAAGTAAGATATGGTTCAATAGGTGTACCAATGGACAATGTAGAAGTAGAATTTGAAAATAAAGATGAAAATGGAATTGGAGAACTAAAAGTAAAAGGACCAAATGTTATGCTAGGATATTATGAAAATCCAGAAGCAACTAAAGAGGTTTTAAAAGATGGTTGGTTCTATACGGGAGATCTAGGATATAAAGATAAAGATGGATATATATTTATAACAGGAAGAAAAAAAGACATGATAGTATTAAAAAATGGTAAAAAAGTATTTCCAGAAGAATTAGAAATCCTAATAAATAGACTAGATGAAGTAGAAGAATGTATGGTATTTGGAATGCCAGACAATAAAGAAAAAAACGATGTAAAACTTACTGTAAAAATCGTTTATGACAAAGAATATGTAAAACAAGCATATCCAAATATACAAAAAGAAGAATTAGAAAAAATAATATGGAATAAAATAAAGGAAATAAATAAAACATTTCCTCCATATAAATATATTAAAAACATGATTTTAACAGATAAAGAACTAATTAAGACAACAACCAAAAAAATAAAAAGAAATGAAGAAATGAGACAAATGGGACAGAGCTAAATTGTCTCATTTTTTTGTCGAATTTTGCGAAAACCTAAATTTCGGTTATTTTCAAATTAAACTTATCTTCAAAAACTTTCTTTTTAGCGATATATTCTTTTGTTCTAAAACCTTTTACATCAATAACTTCGGTAGAGTTATCTTTGTGAAAAATAATGAAATCAGCTTTATATTTTAAACCAGGTGCTAAGATAAAAGTAGGCTGTAAGCAGAAACCATTAATTTCTTTTGCCTGTAATTTTATTTTTAATTCACAGTAATAATCAGCTTCTTTTTGACTATCGAAAGTATGTCCATCAATTGAAACTTTATTGGCTCTATATTTGCTTTTTCGTTTTGAATTATTAGTGAAATTTTTATAATCTTCAATACTCCAGTGCTCCATTTTCCTTCTCCTATACTTTAAAATCATAAAGCTATTATATAGAAAAAAGAAAAAAAGTGCAACTTTTTTATAAAATCTATATTTTTGAAAAAATGTATGATAGAATATTAAAAAAGCGAAATGAACAAACGAGGGGAAAAATGGAAAACGAAAAACTAAAGAGAAGAAAAGTATTATTAACAAATAGTATTATGCCATGGTTTATAGGATTGTCAGATGATTTGATGTTTTTTATTGCCATCAATTCAATGTTTTTTACAGTAGTAAAAGGCCTTTCAGCGTCCCAAATAACATTTCTAACAACAGTATCAAGTTTGTCATATGTTTTATTACAAATACCATTTTTAAAAATAATACAAAAAGTTGGAAATATTAAATCAATTCGAATAGGAACTTTTATGTTACTTATTAGTAGTATTTTAATGACATTTGGAAAAAGCTACTTAACTATTGTTATTGGACATATTCTATATACGGTAGCGTTTCTATTTAAAACAATGGATAATGTATTATTAGAAGGTAATTTACGATATTTAAATAGACAGGATAAGTATATTAAGATAGCAGGAAAAGCTAAAATTATTTATTCAACAATAACTACAATAATAGCCTTTTTTGCAGGAGGTATATTTGCTATAAATTATTATCTTCCAATGTATTTATGTATCGCAATTTGTGTTATAAATTTTTTATTAACATATTGTATGTTTGATGTAAATGAGAATACGAAAAAAATTAATAAAGTTGAGAAAAAAGAAAAGATAAAGATTTCTAGTATTATGTGGATGATTTTTATTTCATTTGGATTTTTATATGCCATTATAACTACAGGACAAGGCAATAGCAAATTATTTATCCAATATGATTTTCAAAAATACTTCGATACTGTATTAACAGCGACTTACCTAGGATTTATTGTGGCAACATCACGTATTGCTAGGATTTTTGGAAATATTGTATTTCATAAATTGTACAATAAATATGAGGACAAAGTAAATTTGATTTTACCAATAATAGTAATGATAGCCTTTTTTAGTGTGATTTTAGGAAGTTTATGTAATATAATGTTTATTAAATTTATATTAATGACAATAGGGTTCGATTTAATTTTAGCAAGCAGGGATCCTGTTGATTTATATTTAAAAGATATATTATTTAAAAAAACAAAGGAAGAAATGCATCAAATAGGAGTTTCATATATGCAATTATCAAGAAGAATATCAGAAGCAGCCATTAGCTTATTGTTTGTAATGATACTTATGAAGTTGGAGTTAATACATGTTATTATTTGCTTAATTATATTAGCTCTTATTAGTTTAGGAATTAACGCAAAATTATATAAAATGATAAAAGAACAATAAAAAGAAAGATAGAGGGAATTATGCAAAACAGAATAGTAAAAAGAAGAGAATTTAAAGGAAATAGCTTGTTAAAATGGGTGGATGACTATGTTTTAGTTGATATAGAAACAACAGGATTATCACCACAAACTGACGAAATTATAGAAATAGGAGCAATCAAAGTAAAAGAAAACAAAATAGTAGACCAGTATGATTCTTTAATTAGAATTGATTATCCATTAAATCCTTTTATTACAAATTTAACAGGAATCACTAATGAAATGTTACAAAAAGGAAAAGATTCTATACAAGTACTAGAAGAATTTATGGAATTTACGGGAAAAGATATTATCATGGGACATAATGTTAATTTTGATATAAATTTTATTTATGACAAATGTGAAATATATTTAGATTCTTACTTAAAAAATGATTTTGTTGACACTATGAGGATAGCTAAAAAAGTAATACCTAACTGTAAAAATTACAAATTAGGAACTTTAGCTCAGATGTTTGACGTGGATTACAAAAATGCACATAGAGGATTAAAAGATGTAGAAATAACTTATGAAGTTTACAATAAATTAAAAGAATATGCTAGAGGAGACGAAATATGGAGGTAAATATACCTAAATTTTTAGAAGAAATGTTGCAAACACAATATGGAGAAAAAATAACTAAAAAAATAATAGAAGGATATAGTAAAAAAAGAAAAGTAACATTACGTGTAAATACAATAAAAAGCAACATAGAAAAGGTAGAAAATATATTAAAAGAAAATGGAATAGAGTATGAAAAAGTACCTTGGAGTGAAGAAGCATTTATCATTAAAAATACAAGAGAAAAAGAAATACAAAATTTAGAAATTTATAACAATGGAGAAATCTACCTTCAAAGTTTATCTTCAATGTTGCCACCAATTATATTAAATCCAGAAGAAGGAACAGATATTTTAGACATGGCAGCAGCGCCAGGAGGGAAAACAACACAAATGGCAGCCATTGTGAATAATAAAGCTAGTATTACAGCATGCGAGATGAACAAGCTTCGAGCAGAACGCTTAAAATATAATGTAGAAAAGCAAGGAGCAACATGTGTATACACTATGGTAACAGATGCAAGACGTTTAGACAGTTTTTTCTCATTTGATAAAATTTTGTTAGATGCTCCGTGTAGTGGGAGTGGAACTTTAAACACTGAAAATACAAAACTAGAAAAAATATTCACACCCAAATTAATAAAAAAATCGACTGAATCACAGATAGCTTTATTGCGAAAAGCAATTTCTATTTTAAAACCAGGAAAGGAAATGGTATATTCGACTTGTTCTATTTTACAAGAAGAAAATGAAGAAGTTGTAAAAAAAGTATTAATGGGAGGAAAGGTAGAAGTTGTTCCAATAAAGTTTGATGGAATGGAACATTTGCCAATGCTTCCTAGCAAAATTCAGGGAAGTTTATGTGTGCTTCCAAATGAATTATATGAAGGATTTTTTATTACTAAAATAAAAAAGAAATGAATTAAAGTTACTGGTTAGCTTTCATTATTAAAATCAATAATTACTATATATATAACTAATACGAATGTAACTGAAATAACATTAAAACTTCTTTAATTTGCTAAATGGAGGAACCCAAACCCTTTTGGGAGGTACCATTTAGCAAATTTTAGAAGTGTTTTGTTATGTAAGGCAACCGAGTATTAGTTATATATATAGTAATTATTGATTTTATATGAACATCCCTAAAGTAACTTTTTTAAAATTTATTTTAAAAGTTGTAACCTTTTTATTAAAAATAGGAATGTATAAGTGTAAGCTGTTTGATAAAAGGAGAGAAAATGAAAAAAGAAAATAATATAGGAAATTATATAGTACATAATCAATTAGATATACAAAAAGTTGTAGATGATTATTATAACTATATTAGTAAAATTATAAAAAATTATTCAAATATAAGTCTTGAAGATGAAGAAGAAATTATCTCTGATGTTTTCTTAATAGTGTGGAAGAACAGAAATAAATTAGATAAAAAGTTAAATTTTAGTCCATACATAGCAGGAATTACAAAAAAAGTTATCCTAAGAAAATATAAGAAAATAAATAAAGAAATTCATATAGCAGAATATGAAGACAACATAGTAGATAAATTTAATATCGAAAAAATTATGGAAGAACAAGAAATGAATGAAGTACTAATAAAGAATTTAAAGCAAATAGGAGAAACAGAATATAAGATATTTACTAAGTTTTATTATGAAGGGAAAAAAGTGAAAGAAATAGCTAAAGAGTTAGGACTAACAACAAGTAATGTCAAAACTAAATTACATAGAACCCGAGAAAAAATAAAAGATATTTTAAAGATAGGAGGATTTTAAAATGAGTAAAGAAAGGGTATTTAGCAATTTAAAAGAAAGTATTGCAATAGAAAACTATAAAGAAATACGCAAAAGACAAAATAAAATAAAAAGAGTAATACAAAGTACTTTGACTGTAACACTTTGTGGCCTATCTGTAACAGGAATCGTATTTGCAAAGGACATTTCTACAAAAATATACAATAATTTCTTTTTAACAGGAAATGGAATGGCAACTGCGATGAGTGAGGGATATATAGAAAACACAGACATGGAATATCAAAATTCAGAAGCAACAGTAGAAAATAGTAAAACAGGACAAATTATAGAAGATGCTTCTACTCAAATAAAAGTTAGTGAATTTGTAATGGATGACTTAAATTTAAGTATGACATTTGATGTTGTTCTATCAGATAAGTCAAAAGAAATTATAACAGCGGAAGAAACTTGGAAAATAAACTTTCCAGATTTATTAATATCTGATGAAAATAATAACATATTATACTGTCAAGATAGAGAAACTTTTGAAAATTATTGCAAAGAAAATAATTTAGATTATCACTTTACTGAATTTGGCGAAAACTATTGTAATACAGGTGTAAATATAGTTCCTATTGAAAAAGAGGGAAATAGAGTAAAGGTAGTTTATAACATATATACAGGTTCAGAGACCAGTTTCCCAAAAAGTAAAAAACTAAAAGTACAAATGAAACAAATAAAAATGTCAAAAGAAGAAGAAACCGTAATGGGAGGAGAAGAAATAACTCTTACAGGAGACTGGAAAATTGATGTAGATGTCCCAGAAAAAATGTATAACAGAGAAACTATTTTGTATACTCAAAAGAGTACAACTAATGAAAATTATAAAGTAACATCAGCAGCTTTATATGATACAGGAATTGAACTTACTATGAAAATTAAAACAGAAGCATTACCAGAACATCCTACATCAGAAGAATGGGAATTCTTTAAAACTATATGTGATGAAGATCCATATGGAATGCCAGAAATTATGAACTATATTTCTTGGAAAGATATGCAAACAGATGAATATAAAGCATATTCAGAAAAATGTAGATATTTATATAATATAACAGCTTATATACTAGATGAAAATGGGCAGAAATATGAAATGACTATGGGGCCAAGAGAAAATGGTTCAAAATCAATTGATGAAAATGGAATAATGACATATACAGCAATGTTTGATATGACAAAATATAACCAATCAGATAAAGTAATTGTTCATTTTGATTACAATGGAGAATCTTGCGAAGTAGTACTAGAAAAAAAGGAGGAAAAATAATATGAAAACAAAAAGAATATTAATAGCGATACTAGTTATGATAATAACAATTTTCCTTTCTAATAAAGTATTAGCAGTAGAATACTATGAAATTGATTATACAGATAGAAGTGACATTATAGAAAAAGTATTTAATGAATGGGTAGAAGAATTTAAAGGGGAAAACGTACCAGAAGAAAAAAGAATTACAGATTATAAATGGAGAAGTTTTCACACCTTAGAATCAAATCCAAATAAAATAAAAGCAATGATAACTTTTAATGTAACAGCGGCTTTTGATAATACAACATGGAAAGAAGAAAATACATGTTTTATAGAAATGACAAATGTAGATGGAGAGTACCAAGTAGATTATATAGCAGAAGAACCAAAAGGATATGATGAATTTTTAGAAAGATTTGAAGAATATAAAAAAGAAAATCCAAAAACAGTACAAAACACACAAATACAAGGACAAGAGACAGTAAACAATTTGGCTAACCAAGAAATAGAAAAAATGAGTTATGGCATTATAATTGTATGTTCTGTTGTATTAGCAGTTATTGTATTTATAATAGTAAGGAGAGTGTTTTTTGGGACGGGGCAAAAAAACATCTCTTAATATAAAAGTGCTTATCAAATTAGATAAGCACTTTTATTGATAATTGTTCATTTTTATGATAATATAGAAATTGATGAAATAAGAATAAAAACATACAAAAGGTGATAAGATGAAAAAGATTTATATCATATTAACTCATACGGGAACAACATTATCAAAGATCATCAAAACATATACCAAAGATGAGTTTTCACATGTTTCAATAGCTTTAGATGAAAAATTAAAAAAGATGTACAGTTTTGGGAGACTAAATCCATACAATCCTCTTATAGGTGGATTTGTACATGAGGGGATTTTTCATGGTACATTTAACAGATTTAAAAATACAGAAGCAGAAATCTACTCATTACAAATTGAAACAGAACAATACAAAGCAATTGAAAAAATAATAAGAACAATAAAAATTTACAGAAAATTATATAGATTTAATATGTTGGGATTAATTGCAGTTGCATTCCATATGCGAATTCGCTTTAGACATTCGTTTTATTGTGCTGAATTTGTAAAATATGTATTAGATAACGCAAAAGTTAAGAGTAATTTACCAGAAATAATAAGACCAGAAGATTTTAGAAGATTAGAAAATTTAGAGTTAGAATATAAAGGTAAATTAAGAAATTATTCAATAGCAAAACACAAACTGTTAAGAAGCAACCTGATGTTAACATCGGAAAATAAAAAGGAGAAAATAGTATGATATCGAAATCATTAGAAGAATATTTAAAGACAATGTATGTGTTAAAAAAACAAAATGGAAATATAAGAGTTACTGATATAGCTAAAAAGATGAATTGTACAAAACCAAGTGTTAATAAAGCTATATATAATCTAAAAGACAATGGATTAGTTAATTATGAATCATATGGTACAATTGAACTTACACAAGAAGGAGAAAATTTAGCAAAAAAGGTGCTAGAAGCTTATGATATTGTTTATCTGTTTTTAAAAGAAGTTCTTAATTTGAAAGCAGAGGAAGCAGAAAAAGAAGCGGAAAAAATAAAGTCAGTAATAACAGATAAAACGATTAATGAATTAGCTAAATATGTTCATAAGGTTTTAGGTTTAAATAACTTAGATTGCGACTATGATGTTAATAAAGAAAGATGCAGACGTTGTGAAAGAAGAACAGCTATAAAAAAAGTAAAATAAGAAAATAAATATAAATAATGAGAAACAATTGATGCAGTTAAAGGAGAGAAAAAATGCAAAATAAAAAAGTTTTATTAGGAATGAGTGGAGGTGTCGATAGCTCTGTATCAGCTATTTTATTAAAAGAACAAGGATATGAAGTAATAGGAGCAACATTAGAACTATTTTCGAATAACAGCGGTAATACAAATAATCATTTAGATGTAAAAAATGTATGCGATTTAATGAACATACAACATTTTACATATGATTATAAAAACGAATTTAGAAAACATGTTATTGATGATTTTATAGATTGTTATGCTAATTGCAAAACTCCAAACCCATGTATTGAATGTAACAGACATATGAAGTTTGGAGTCATGTGGGAAAAAGCAAAAGAATTAGGATGCAATTATATAGCAACAGGTCATTATGCAAGAACCGAATATAGTGAAGAGTATAAAAGATGGGTATTAAAGAAATCAAATGCTGGTAAAAAAGACCAAAGTTACGTATTATGGAATATTCCGAAAGAGCTAATAGAACATATACTATTTCCATTAGCTAGTTTTGAAAATAAAGAACAGATAAGAGAGATTGCAAGAAAGAATAATTTGAAGGTGGCTGATAAACCAGATAGTGAAGACATTTGCTTTATACCAGATGGAAATTATAAAAGATTTTTAGAAAATAATTCTAAAATGATGCCAAAAGAGGGGAATATTGTAAATTCTAACGGAGAGATTTTAGGAAAACATACAGGTTTATATAATTATACAATTGGACAAAGAAAAGGTCTTGGAATATCTTACAGTAAGCCATTATTTGTATTAGGATTTAATAAGATAAGAAATGAAGTTATTGTTGGAGAGGAAGAAGAATTATATAAAAAAGAAATGACTGTTACTGACATAAATTTATTATTAATAGATGAGATAAAAGATTGGATGCCTGTTCAGGTAAAGACTAGATATTCTTCTAAAGTGGCAGATGCTAAAATTAGACAAGAAGGAAATTGCATAAAAGTAGTGTTTGATGAACCACAAAGAGCGATAACACCCGGACAATCTGCTGTTTTTTATGTGGGTGACATTGTGCTTGGAGGAGGAAAGATTGTTTGATATTGACATAATGATGATTATGGATTATAATTATAACCGAAAAAAATATATGTTATCAAGAGTGGACGAGAGAATCGGCTTTATGACTCCACAGCAACCTGTAAAAGCAAGGTGCTAATACCGACAAAGTAGAAAAGTACTTTGGATGATGATTTAAAAAAATCGAATTATTAACCTTTGTACTAAAACATTGTGCAAAGGTTTTTTGATACTTGAAACATATAAATAAAGAAGAAAGGAATGAAATAAAAAATGAAGAAACTATTCACATCAGAAAGTGTAACAGAAGGGCATCCAGATAAACTATGTGATTACATATCAGATAGTGTATTAGATGCTTATTTAGCAAAAGATGAAAATGCAAGAGTAGCATGTGAAACTGTAGCAGGAAAAGGAGAAATCTTTATAACAGGAGAAATTAGTTCGACAGCAGAAATTGACATTGAAGAAATAGCAAGGCAAGCTATTAAAGATATTGGATATGATGATGCTAATTCAGATATGGATTATAGAACTTGCAAAATTAGAGTAAATGTTTCAAAACAATCTCCAGATATCGCTTTAGGAGTTGATAAATCACAAGAAACAAAACAAGGTGAACTAGAATCAGAAGGTGCTGGCGACCAAGGAATTATGTTTGGATTTGCATGTGATGAGACCGAAGAATTAATGCCATTACCAATTAGCTTAGCACATAAATTAGCTAGGACATTAGCAAAAGTTAGAAAACAAAACATTATTGATTATTTAAGACCAGATGGAAAAGTACAAGTTACTATTGAATACGAAGATGATAAACCAATTAGAGTAGACACTATTGTTGTATCTACCCAGCACAAAAGTGAGATAGATTTAAATGTATTAAAAAAGGATATTAAAGAAAAGGTAATAGAAGAAGTTGTACCAAAAGAATTATTAGACGAAAAAACAAAATATTTTATTAATCCTACAGGAAGATTTGTAATAGGAGGACCTTTAGGAGATAGTGGTTTAACAGGTAGAAAAATTATAGTAGATACTTATGGAGGATATAGTAGACACGGTGGTGGTGCATTTTCAGGAAAGGATGCTACAAAAGTGGACCGTTCAGCTGCATATATGGCAAGATTCATTGCTAAAAATATTGTGGCAAATGGATATGCTAAAAAGTGTGAAATTCAATTTTCTTATGCAATAGGAGTAGCAAAACCAATTTCAATTTATGTAGATACATATGGCACAAATACAATTCCAGAAGAAGAAATTGTAAATAAGATATATGAAAAATTTGATTTAACTCCAAGAGGAATTATTAATTATTTAGAATTGCGTAAACCAATTTACCGTCAGACTACTAATTATGGACATTTTGGAAAAGAAAATTTAAATTGGGAAAAAGTTATTAAATTTTAAATATATTTTAAAATAAAATTTCATGTAAGTAAGAAAGATGGAAAATTGCTAATTATCATAAAAAAGTATAATATTTATATTAAAAAACAGAAAATAAATAAAAGGAAATGAAATAAAAATGTCAAATCAATTTTCAAGAACAGAATTATTAATAGGAAAAGAAGGTATAGAAAAATTGCAAAATTCCAAAGTAGCTATATTTGGAATAGGAGGAGTAGGTTCATTTGTAGTTGAAGGCTTAGTAAGAGCTGGAGTAGGCAGTTTTGTATTAGTAGACAATGATAAAATTTGCTTAACAAATTTAAATAGGCAAATAATTAGTACAAGAAAAACAGTAGGAAAACCAAAAGTAGAAGTAGCAAAAGAAAGAATTTTAGAAATCAATCCAGAAGCAAATGTAGAAATTCATCAAGAATTTTTTATGCCAGATAGTCAAGGAATTTTAGATGATACAGTTGATTATATAATAGATGCAGTAGATACAGTAACAGCTAAAATCGAATTAGTAATGAGGGCAAACAAGCTAAATATCCCTATTATATCTAGTATGGGAACAGGAAACAAATTAGATCCAACTAGATTTGAAGTAACAGACATCTATAAAACTAGTATATGTCCTCTAGCAAAAGTCATGAGAAAAGAACTAAGATCAAGAGGAGTTAAAAAACTCAAAGTAGTTTATTCAAAAGAAGAACCAATCAAGTTAGCAAAGACAACTGAGGAAAATAAAGAAAAAAAACAGGTACCAGGAAGCATATCGTTTGTTCCGTCAGTGGTGGGATTGATTATAGCAGGAGAAGTAATAAAAGATATTATAAAATGAAACAAAGGGGACAGAGCAAATCTGTCTCATTTTTTTGTCATATTTTGTCGAAAATATCGTATTTTTTACTCTTTACAAATATGTTATAAGAAGTATATAATTGCTAATGAAAAAAATTGAAATTAAGGGGGAAATATAACAAAATTCGACATAGAAATGAGACAGTTTTGCTCTGTCCCACATGTCTCAATAGGAGGAATTTAAATTTATGTTAAAATTAGAACATATTACAAAAGATTATGTATCAGGAGATACAACAGTTCATGCTTTAAAGGGCGTAGATATTGAGTTTAGAGAAAGTGAATTTGTGTCTATTTTAGGACAAAGCGGATGTGGAAAAACAACTTTATTAAATATTATTGGTGGGTTAGACCGATACACAGATGGAAATTTAATTATTAATGGAAAATCTACTAAGAAGTTTAAAGATAGAGATTGGGATGCATACCGTAATTATTCTGTGGGCTTTGTTTTTCAAAGTTATAATTTGATTTCTCATCAAACAATACTTTCTAATGTAGAGTTGGCTCTTACATTGTCTGGAGTTAACAAAAAAGAAAGAAGAGAAAGAGCTATTAAAGCATTGAAAGAGGTGGGGCTAGAAGAACAGATAAATAAAAAGCCAAATCAATTGTCAGGTGGACAAATGCAAAGGGTAGCAATCGCAAGAGCTTTGGTAAATAATCCTGATATAATTTTAGCAGATGAACCAACAGGAGCATTAGATACAGCTACTAGTAAGCAGGTTATGGAGATATTAAAAGGAATTGCTAAAGACAGATTGGTTATTATGGTAACACATAATCCGGAATTAGCTGAAAAGTACTCTACTAGAATTATTAAAATTTTAGATGGTGTAATTACAGATGATTCAAATCCATTTAAATCTGATAAAAAAGAAACAAATGATGAAAAAGAAAGAAGAGCAACTTCTATAAAATTTTTAACAGCTTTAAGTTTAAGCTTAAACAATTTGATGACAAAAAAAGGTAGAACCATCTTAACTTCGTTTGCAGGTAGTATTGGAATTATTGGAATTGCTTTGATTCTTGCTATATCAACAGGAATTCAAAATTATATTAATAAAGTAGAAGAAGATACATTATCTTCTTATCCAATAAGTATTGAAGAGGCTGTTATTGACACATCAGCGATGTTGGAAAGCATGATGGCAGAAGAAGATGATGACCAACAAATAGAAGAAGGGAAAATTTATTCTCAAGATATCATGACAGATATGTTAGCAACTATCTCAAATAAAGTAGAGAATAATAATCTAACAGAGTTTAAAAAATATTTAGAAGAAACTGATAATGAAATTGTTAAAAATTCTAATGCGATACAATATCAATATAACTTAAATTTGAATTTGTATAAAGAAGATACAACAAATGGAATTGTCAGAGTAAATCCAAGTACTGTTATGGAAGAAATGGGAATGGTAAGTTCAACACAAAGTTCAATGTCTAGTAGTGGAATTAGCATTATGAATACTGATGTTTGGACAGAAATGTTAGATAATGAAGAGTTGCTACATGAACAGTATGATATAGTAGCAGGAAGTTGGCCTAAAAACTACAATGAAGTAGTGTTAATAGTAAATGATCAAAACCAAATCAATGACTATGTATTATATTCTTTAGGATTAAAGAATCAAAAAGAATTAGCAGAGAAAATGGAAAAAATTAAAAATGGAGAAACTATAGAAGAATCAGAAGAAACCACTTATACCTATGATGAACTATTAAATTTATCGTTTAAAATAATGCTAAATTCTGATTATTATCAAAAAGAAAATGGATTATGGGTTGATAAGAGTGATGATGATAACTATATGAAAGAGCAAATAGAAAAAGCAGAAAGCATAAAAGTTGTAGGAATCATCAAACTAAATGAAGATAGTGTAGCAAGTGGAATGAGCGGAGGCATTGGTTATTTAAAAGACTTAAAAGAATATGTAATAAATAAAACAAATGAATCAGAAATTGTAAAAGAGCAAAAAGAAAATCCAGATATAAATGTATTTACAGGGTTAAAGTTTCCAGAAAAGGGTGAAAAAGCACAATTTGATATGAATAATTTAACAACAGAGCAAAAAATGGCTATTTCTCAAATGTCAACAGAAGAGATTGCGAAGATGATGGAAACTTACAAAGAAAATCAAGAGGCAAATTATGAAGATAATTTAACAAAATTAGGCTCAGTTGATTTAGAAAAGCCATCTTCTATATTAATTTATCCAAAAACTTTTGAAGGAAAAGAAAACATTACAAAAGCCATTGAAGATTATAGTGAAAAGCAAAGAAATGAAGGAAAAGAAGAAAATGTAATTACCTATTCTGATATTGTTGGTACTATGATGAAATCAATTACTCAAATTATTAATGCAATTAGCTATGCATTAGTTGGATTTGTTAGTATATCTCTAATAGTTTCTTCTATAATGATTGGAATTATTACTTATATTTCAGTATTAGAAAGAACTAAAGAAATAGGTATTTTAAGAGCAATTGGAGCTTCTAAAAGAGATATTTCAAAAGTATTTAATGCAGAAACTTTTATTGTCGGGTTAATTGCAGGACTAATCGGAATTGGAATGACAGAATTATTAACAATTCCAATAAATTACTTTATTAAAGCCTTATCTGGAGTAACTGTTACAGCAACAGTAGAACCAATGGCAGCTATAATATTAGTTACAATTAGTATGATATTGACTGTAATTGCAGGTTTAATACCAGCTAAAATGGCAAGCAAAAAAGACCCAGTAGAAGCCTTAAGAACAGAATAATAAAAAAATAAAAGATAGTAGTGCAAAATTACTATCTTTTATGATATACTAAAAAAGTAAAAAATGAAAAATGAAAGAGGAAGATAAAAATGGAACAAAAGACAGAAAAGATAAAGAACTTTGTTAAAAATAATTCTAAATGGTTATTACTATTTGTTTGTTTAATTATATTTTTAGCAATAGCTGAAGATGTTTTTGAAAGAGAAATTATGACAGGGGACATGATTGGTTATCATATTATATCAACTTACTTAATTTCCGATTTTGTAACTCCAATAGCAAAACTTATTACTAGATTAGGTGGAGCAATAGTACTAATATCTTTAAGTATAATTTTCTTAATTGTTATAAAGAATAAAAAAATGGCCTTAAGTATAACTATAAATTTAGGAATTATAACAATATTAAATTTATTACTAAAAAATATTGTACAAAGACCACGTCCAACAGAATATAGAATGATTAGCGAAACAGGATATAGTTTTCCGTCTGGACATTCTATGGTTAGCATGGCTTTTTATGGATATTTAATTTACCTAACATATAAAAATATTAAAAATGTAAAATTAAAGTGGTGCTTGATCACTATCTTATCAATTTTAATTATAAGCATTGGAACTAGCAGAATTTATTTAGGAGTTCACTATACAAGTGATGTAATAGCAGGATTTATGATATCAATATCTTATTTGGTTATATACACAAGTATAGTAAAAAAATTTTTATTAGAAAGAGAAAAGAAAAATGAAAAATAAAAAAATAATTAATAGTTTTAAATATGCCTTTGAAGGAATAATAACAGCTTTTAAAGCAGAAAGAAATATGAAAATACACATAATTATTATGCTATTGGTAATAGTGGCAGGATTTATTTTTAAAATAAGTATAATAGAATGGTTTGTGTGTATTTTACTATTTAGCATGGTGATAGCAAGTGAGTTATTTAATACAGCGATTGAAACGGTGGTAGATATGGTAATGCCTGAAAAGAATGATAAAGCTAAAATTGCTAAAGATATATCTGCAGGAGCAGTACTAGTAGTTGCAATTGGAGCAGCTATTATTGGATTAATAATATTTATACCAAAAATATGGTAGAAAAGAACAAAATAAACAGGAAGAAATTTTATTTAAGCACTTTAGTTTTTAACATATAAAGAAAAGTTTTTCAAAGAGGATTTTTTAATCCTCTTTGAAAGTTAATTTAAGTTTTTGTAATAATTTTTCAGCAGGTTTAGAAAAAACGCTATATTTTTTCCAAACAATATTTAACTTAGATTCTAATTTTGGAGATAAAGGTCTAAAACATACACTACTATCATTAGATATATCAATAACTTTATCGATAGTAATAGCATAACCAATATTTGCGTCAACGAGAATTGAAGCATTGTAAGGTAAATTGAAGGTACTTACAATATTCAATTTATCAAAATCATCTTCAAACCATTCTATAAAGTTATTCTTTTTATATTCCATTTTTTGAATAGATTGTCTTGAACAAATTAAAGGCAAATTGACTAAATCAGAGCGTGTAATTACTTGCTTTTGAGCAAGAACATCATCTTTTTTCATAACAACACCCCAAACATCCTTATCCGGGAGATTCAAATAGTCATATTTACTGATATCAGCAGGTTGTACTAAAATGCAAAAATCAAGTAAGCCTTTATCGAGTAAATCAGTAACATCTTGTTCATTTCCACTTACTAAATGATAATGAATGTTTGGAAATTCATTTTGTAAATCTTTTAGGATTTTTGCAATATGTTTCATAATATGACTTTCAGCAGTACCAATAAAAATATCTCCACTAATATCATTTTTCATAGCCTTAAATTCATCTTCTGTTTTATCTACCATTGAAACAATTTCTTCTGCACGATTTCTAAATAACATACCTTCTTCTGTTAATATTACATTATGACTTTTACGAACTAATAATGGAAAGCCTAATTCATTTTCTAACTCTTTAATTTGTCTAGAAAGTGTAGGTTGGGTAATATGTAAATAATTTGCTGCAACTGTTATATTTTGTTCCCTTGCAACTGCTAAAAAATATCTTAAAACTCTAATTTCCATAATAGACCTCCTAAAATTTGTTAATATTATATAATACAAAGAAATACATTTCAAGCATATCATGATATTTAAAATAAGTATTTGCTATTATATAATATAAGAATTATAATAATAATAGAAAAAAAGATAGCATTCCTTAGTTTAAAAATTTAAAACAGTTTCATAAATTAAATTTTATAAAAGAAAGGGAAGATGTAAAATGAGTGAAAAATTAAATTTAACTGAAGAATGGGATAAAACATTTCCTAAAAGTGAAAAGGTGAACCATAGAAAGGTAACTTTTCATAATAGATTTGGAATAACATTAGTTGCCGATCTATATGAGCCTAAAAACATAGAAGGTAAACTTCCTGGGATAGCAGTATGTGGACCCTTTGGAGCAGTGAAAGAACAAGCATCAGGTTTATATGCGCAGGAAATGGCAGAAAGAGGTTTTTTAAGCTTAGCATTTGATCCATCTTATACAGGAGAAAGTACAGGAACTCCTAGATATGTTGCTTCACCAGATATTAATACAGAAGACTTTCAAGCAGCAGTGGACTTTTTATCAGTACAAGAAAGTGTCGACTCAGAAAAAATTGGTATTATAGGTATATGCGGATGGGGAGGATTAGCACTAAATACGGCAGCAATTGATACAAGAATAAAGGGAGCAGTTGCATCTACAATGTATGATATGTCAAGAGTTGGAGCAAAAGGATATTTTGATGCAAATGATAGTGAAGAAGAAAGACATAACCTTCGTGTAACATATAACACACAAAGAACAGAAGATTACAAAACAGGAACATATAAAAGAGCAGGTGGAGTAGTAGATCCACTTCCTGAAGATGCACCATTCTTTGTGAAAGATTATTACGATTACTATAAAACAAATCGTGGATATCATAAAAGGTCTTTAAACTCAAATGATGGATGGAATGTAACAGGAACAATGTCATTTATGAATATGCCAATTTTAATATATACTAATGAAATTAGAAGTGCTGTTTTAGTAATACATGGAGAAAAAGCACATTCATGCTATATGAGTAAAGATGCTTTTAAAAATATGACAGAAAATAGTAATTATAAAGATAATAAAGAATTAATGATTATTCCAGATGCAGTGCATACAGATTTATATGATAAGATGGATATTATTCCTTTTGATAAAATAGAAGAATTTTTAAAAACATATTTAAAATAAACGAAGACTTAAGTGTTTCTAAAAATAGAACA
>CALYAH010000083.1 GCA_944393455.1 uncultured Clostridia bacterium | reverse complement strand
ATTATTTTTTACAATTCATCTTTTAAATATGTGAAAATTTTATAATTTACTAAATTGTTGCTAGGAGGAAACCCTTGCTATTACTACATTTTAATTTTTCGTCATAAGAGAATAAAATTGTTATTACAAGTGCTATTAATGTAATTCCCTTCTTTTGTTTTAATTTTTCTTTCATTTTTCTATACCCCTTTCTCTTATTTTTAATTTTAATAAACAAAATAAATTAAAGTACAGCAATAAAAACCTATTTTACTAGGCTTCTATTACTGCTTTTATTATACATATATTTTTTATTTCTTTTATTAAATTACTTGTGTATATATATATATATATACAGCCCCAAGGCTTACAGCTTCTGTTTTTTTCATCTTTAGCTAACTCCTCTTTTGTTTTTTCTTACATCGCCATACTATCATTACTATAACTTTTTGTCAAGAATTTTTTGCACACCTTCTACTATATTTTCTCACTTATATAATCTCTCTAACACAATTATAAACATAGCATGAGACCATCCGAAGTCCTATTACCCAATTTGGTTTTAATGTGCTATTATCTATTTGTTCTCCTAAGAAATAATGCTTACCTGCTGTTTTTACAACAAAGTCAAATGTTTCTTTTGCCTTTTTCTTTTCCCCTGTTTCTAAATAGTATAGAGTCATCCATAAATTTGCTATTGGCCATGGATTTCCATTCATATAATGGTCTTGCTCAAATCTTTGATATCCACCAGTATATGTTCTTAAATGCAAGTTAATGCTTTCTACGGTATTTTTTACTCTATTTTCTTTTGCTTTAAACACATTAAATGGAATAATTGCACCTAATATACTAATATCCATTTTTTTATCTTCTGGATTTCTTACAAATGATTTTTTTCCTTCATCATATAAATTTTCTTCTATATATTGTTTAATTCCAGCTTGTAATTTTTCTATTTCTTTTTCATTTTTTTGTACTTTTTCTTCTTTTAATCTATTATTTTCAAATTCAGATATGTTTTTTCCCAACGCTCTATAAATTTTTAAAATACTATCAAATGCTGCATATATACTTGCTAATGAATATAAATGAATTCCTTCACACATTTCCCATAAGTCATAACTTACATGATATTTATGCTCTCTTCCTGTCCTGTTTTTAGTATCTTCTTCAATTTCTTCTTTTACAATATCTTTTTCCCTTTCGTCTTTTCCATCTAATCCTATCCAGTCTTTTAAATATTTTTTCAAGAAATCTACCGCTTTTTCACACATTTTTAAGTTATCTTTTAAAAATCTTTCAGATTTATTATATTTATAATGTTCATATACTCCATAAACCACACTTGCTGTTTCGTCAATTTGATATCCCCAAGATGGCGCTAGTTTTCCATCTGTATAAAATCTTTGTTCCCACATTCCATTTTTACTTTGTGTTTTTTTGCAAAATACTTTATAAAACTTTTCTGTATCTTTTTCCATTTTTACAATATCCATTGCCCTAGTCATAAACACTGCATCTCTTGGCCAACAATATGCATATCTTCCGCATTTTGTAAAATCCTCATCAATTTCTGGTGAAGCAATCATTCCTCCTGTCTCAGGATTACTTAATAATGGAAATAATAAAATACTTCTTTTATAAATCTCGTAAATTCTTTCTTCATAACTGTTTTGTGGTTCTTTTAAATTTAATCCATTATGTGCTTTTACAAATTTTCTCCAATAAGCTTTAGTCTTTGTGTATTCTTTATTTAAATCAATTTTAGTAATTCGATCAATTTCATCTTCCATGTTTGATACATTTTGGTTTTCACCAATTAAAATGCAAATTTCTAAAACCTTTTTATCTTGTGGTTTAATAACACCTAAATCATAACAAATACTTGTGTCTTTTGACATTCCGATATAATCTTTATCTTGTATTTCTCCTCTTTTTATTGTCTCTTTACTACCATTGATTTGATGCTTACAAACTTTATTTCCTTTTGCAAAAGTAGATACCACAAAATCATGTGCATATTGCATCATGCCCTCATCTATAACTTTACAACTCACCAAATTATTTCTATCTGATAACAATTCTGAATGAATATAAAATTTAGTATCTAAATCAATTTTTCCTTCATTTAAAAATATATATCTTTTAACTAACACATTTTCTTTTAGCATCATATAGTCAGTTTGAACCATCTTCAAATTAAAATACGTATTAGTTATTTCTGTATTTAATACATTGGTATCTGTATCATAATATTGTTTATAGACATTATTAATATCATCATGTAAATAAATCAAATCTGAAGAATTAATTTTAACTCCTGTATGAAAAAAGTTAATATATTGTTTATTATCTTTACTTGGAAAATACAACCTTTGTAGTTCTCCTTTTCCAGTAAAAGTAGCTAACATATTTTTATTTCCAATGATTGCTTCATTTAAATACTTATTTTCCATTTCTTATCCCTCTATCACATTTAATATTTGTTTTTCTAAGTCTTTTATTTTTTCATTAATTCTAAATATATCTTCATCTCTTAGGTTTTCATCATTTATATCTTGCTTTACGTAAGTATCCATATCTTTTATTTCTTCTTTTAGTTTCTCTAGTCTTTCATATATTTCTGATCTGATTGTTTTAGCAATTTTTCTTTCTATTTTATGAGTCATTTGAATTTGTTCACTTATTTCGTAAGTTTCACCAAATTCTGGAATAGTTACTGCAATTTCTGTTTCCGTTTCTATTTTCTCTTTTAATATTTCTTGTGCTTCTGGCTCTCCATGTACTAAAAATATATGCTTTGGTTTTTGTATAAAAGAATAAATAAAATTCATTAATCCTTCTTGATCAGCATGTCCTGAATATCCTTCTATATATTCTATTCTTGCATTTACTGCAATTTCTTCACCAAATATTTTTACTTTTTTTGCTCCATTCACTATATTGTATCCTAATGTACCTGGTGCTTGATATCCTACAAAAAGAATTGTTGATTTAGGATTCCATAAATTATGTTTTAAATGATGTTTGATTCTTCCTACTTCACACATTCCACTCGCTGATATAATTATACTTGGTGTATTATCTTCATTTAATGCTTTAGATTCATCTGCCGTTCTTGTGAATTTCAATCCGGGAAATTCAAGTGGATTGTCCCCTCTCATAATTTCTTCCTTAACCTCTGGCTCAAATAAGTTTGTATTTTCTCTAAACACTTCTGTTGCAGATATTGCAAGTGGACTATCTACATAAACTGCAGCTTTCATTAATGTTTTATATTTTCTTTTAAATTCTTCGTCTTCTGACTCATCCTTTAATTTATTTATTTCATATAAAATTTCTTGTGTTCTTCCAACTGCAAAAGACGGAATAACAACAGAACCTCCATTATCCAAGGTTTCTGATACTATATTTAAAAATAATTCTGCCTTTTCATCATTTCTTAGATGCAATCTACTTCCATAGGTTGATTCCATAACCAAATAGTCTGTATCTTCTATCATTGTTGGCGCATCTAACAATGGAATATCATTATTTCCTAAATCTCCTGTAAATACAGTTTTAGTTTCTTTTCCATCTTCTTCTACCCATAATTCAATAATACTAGAACCTAACATGTGTCCAGCGTCATTAAATCTAACATGTATTTGGGGTGTTATTTCTATAATTTCATCATATTGTACTGGTTCAAATATTTCTAATGACCTAGCTGCGTCTTCCGCTGTATATAGAGGTTCTTTTTCTTTTTCTCCTTTTCTTTTTCTTTTCTTATTTTTCCATTCATTTTCCATTTCTTGAATGTGTCCGCTGTCTGGTAACATTAGGGCACATAAATCACAAGTTGCTTTATGAGCATAAATCTTATTTTTAAACCCTTCATTATATAGTTTAGGTATTCTTCCTGAGTGATCTATATGAGCATGAGTTAGTAGCATAAAATCAATTTCTTGTGGATTAAATTCAAAATCTTCTTCATTTTGTGCTTCCAATTCACTTTTTCCTTGCCACATACCACAATCCACTAAAAACTTCTTTCCTGCTGCTTCTACTAAAAAATTTGAACCTGTTACAGTTCTTGTTGCACCTAAAAATGTTATTTTCATTCATATCCTCCTTAATTAAAGATTTTTACTTTTTTACCTAACCTTATTTCTAAATCTTTTTTATTAATATTTTCTATTACTTCCATTTCTATTTTTTCTTCAAAACTCTTTCCGTCAAATAACTGTATAAAAAACTTATTTTTTTCTTTTATAAGTTTCAAAGATATTTCTTCTAAATTTATGCTCCTTATATGAAATATGCCTTTTAATAATTGATAATCTATTTCTTTATTTTTAGAAAATACTTCTATAACTTTTAATTTATGAGCTTTTTCTAATAATATTTTTCCTATTTTTTCTATTTCTTCTTCTAATTCTTGTATTTGCCAAATTGTTGTTTCTTGGCTATAAGGTAATAAACAATAATATCTAAATTCATATATTCTTTTTAAAATTTCTTGTTTGCTTTCTGATTTTTCTACTTTTATAAAAAAACATTCTATAAATAATTTTTGCAATTGTAACTTTAATTCGTCAATTTTTCCTTGCAAATCATTTGTATCAACTAACTTTAGATATTTTTCTTTTTTGTTTAATTCTTTTTTATATTTCACAAAATTTTTAGGAGTTAGTACATCATTTAATTTTTCTATCTTTTCTATTTTTCCTTCTCTTTCTTCTGTCATTAAATTTGACAAAATTCTTATACTAAATATTTTTTCTTCTAATGGTAACTCTTTATTTCTCTTTTCATATTCTTTTTGTAACATTTCTTTGTTATTAATTGTTTCATCAATTCTTCTTATTTCTTTAGCTAATTTTCTTTTTTCTTCTGTAATTCTTTCTACAAACTTTTTGTTATCCTGAATATCCTCTAGTTTTTTTTCTATCTCTTGTTTCATTTTTAAAATTTTTTCTTTTACTTTTTTATCGAATTTAGCCTCTAAAACAACAGATAGTTGTCCTAAAATTCCAATAAACTCTGCCTCATTTTTCTCTCCGTAATTTTCTTCCAATCGATTTTTAAATAGTTCCATATAATCAATAATAAATTCATGATTATTAATCCAATTGTTTAAAAATTGATTACCTACTAAAAGAATCAAATCTTGATATACTAAATTGTGTTCTATACTTTCAATTTCTCTTGGAATTGTAGTCCATGAATAACCATTAAAATCTCTTAATGGCTCAACTGTATTAATGTTGTTTCCAACATTAATTAGATTTGACAAAGTTCTATTAAGTAAAAAATAATCATCCTTTACAATTTTTTCTTTTTTGCTTATTTTTGAAATACAATATAAAAGCTTTCTTTCTATTTGATAGCAAATAATTCTTTTTTTATTTTTTTCTACTAAAAAAGTTCTATCTCCTATTATTTCGCTTTCTTCTGAATGTGGTTTTACTAATTTAATTTCATCACAATTTTCTTGTATATTTTTAATTATGTTTTCTATAAACTCTTCTTTTGTTTCAACATTTTGTTTGACTTTTTTATAATAAGCATATGCTGCTTCAATTTTGTATAAAATACTTAGAAGAATACTTTTTACATTTTCATCAAAATATTTTTTTTCTAAGACTTTTTCTAATTCATTATTATAATCTTTTTTGACTATTTTATCTAAAAAATTATCATTTTTCTTTTGCAAATTTCTTCTCCTTTCGTATTTTTATACATTTTCTTCTGTTTTTCCCATTTTTAGTTCATTTAATCTTTCTAGAGTCATTAAAACTTCTCTTGGTTTACTTCCTTGATATCCTGAAATAATTCCTCTTTCTTCCATTTGGTCAATAATTCTTCCCGCTCTTGCATAACCTACTTTAAACCTTCTTTGAATGAAAGAAGTAGATGCTTGTCCTGTTTCTACTACTGTTTGAATAGCATCCATTAAAAATGGATCAGTTTCATCATCAGCTGTTTCTTGAGCAATTTCTTTATCAGTTTTATTGCTATTTTCAATACTTTCTAAAATATCCTCACTATAAGTTGCTGTTCCATTTGACTTAATAAAATCTACTACTTTTTCAACTTCATCATCTGAAACAAAAGCACCTTGTATTCTAGATGGTTTTGGTGCTCCTGATGGGAAGAACAACATATCTCCCTTTCCTAATAGCTTTTCTGCTCCTACACTATCTAAAATAGTTCTTGAATCTACTTGAGATGATACTGCAAAAGCAATTCTAGATGGTACATTTGCTTTAATTAATCCTGTAATAACGTCAACAGATGGTCTTTGAGTTGCAATTACTAAATGCATTCCAGCTGCTCTTGCTTTTTGTGCTAGACGACAAATTGCATCTTCGACATCATTTTTAGCTACCATCATTAAATCTGCTAACTCGTCAATAATAATTACAATCTGTGGCAATTTTCCTGCTTCATTTTCTTTTTCAATTGCTTTATTATATCCTTTTAAATCACGCACACCTTTACTTGCAAATTTATTATATCTATCATCCATTTCTTGTACTGCCCAAGCAAGTGCTCCTGCTGCTTTTCTTGGGTCTGTTACTACTGGTAT
>CALYAH010000082.1 GCA_944393455.1 uncultured Clostridia bacterium | reverse complement strand
GTCATAGGTTCGAGCCCTATAGCGACCACCATGTTTTTACGGCCTGGTAGTTCAGTTGGTTAGAACGCTAGCCTGTCACGCTAGAGGTCGACGGTTCGAGCCCGTTCCAGGTCGCCATTTTTTTATTTTTAAGCAAAACAAGAATTTAATAATTGGCTTGATAGCTCAGTTGGTAGAGCAGGGGACTGAAAATCCCCGTGTCAGTGGTTCGATTCCACTTCAAGCCACCAGAGAATGACTTATACTAGTTTAGTATGAGTTGTTTTTTATTTTTAAAACCTTTTTTGATTGAAATTTATCATTCCTCATGATAAGTGCACAATTAGAGAGATTGTATAGTTAGAGACGAGATATAATAAAATAATGCGAAAAACAGTAGACATAATAACTAAAATGAGGTAAAATATATGGGTAAGTAGATTTAGAGGGGAAGAGTATGAGTAATAAAAGAAAAGAAATAATAAAAGAAAAATATCTAGAAGGAAAATTAGTAACAGAAATAGTTAAAGAATTAAACATTAGTCAACCTACAGTTAGTAAATATATAAAGCAATTAAAAGAAGAAGGAGAAATACCAAAAGATCTTAATAACAAACCAAAAAGTAGCAAGACACAAAAAAGAAAAGAGATAATAAAAGAAAAATATTTAGAAGGAGAATTAGTAACAAAAATAGCTAAAGAATTAAACATGAATCAACCTACAGTTAGTAGATATATAAAGAAATTAAAAGAAGAAGGAGAAATACCAAAAGACTTTAATAACCGACAAAGAAGTAGCAAAATACAAAAAAGAAAAGAAATAATAAAAGAAAAATATTTAGAAGGAAAAGCAATAACAGAAATAGCCGAGGAATTAAACATTAGTCAAGCTACAGTTAGTAAAGATATAAAGAAGTTAAAAGAAGAAGGAGAAATACCAAAAAATCTTAATAACAAACCAAAAAGTAGCAAGATACAAAAAAGAAAAGAAATAATAAAAGAAAAATATCTAGAAGGAAAATCAGTAACAGAAATAGTTAAAGAATTAAACATTAGCAAAGCTACAGTTAGTAAAGATATAAAGAAGTTAAAAGAAGAAGGAGAAATACCAAAAGACCTTAATAACCGACAAAGAAGTAGCAAGACACAAAAAAGAAAAGAAATAATAAAAGAAAAATATCTAGAAGGAAAATCAGTAACAGAAATAGTTAAAGAATTAAACATTAGCAAAGTTACAGTTAGTAAATATATAAAGAAGTTAAAAGAAGAAGGAGAAATACCAGAAGATCTTAATAACAAACCAAAAAGTAGCAAGACACAAAAAAGAAAAAAAATAAGAAAAGAAATAATAAAAGAAAAATATCTAGAAGGAAAATCAGTAACAGAAATAGTTGAGGAATTAAACATTAGCAAAGCTACAGTTTATCGACATATAAATCAATTAAAAGAATCAGGAAAAATACAAGAGAGAAAAGAGAGAATAAAAGAAAAATATTTAGAAGGAAAAACAATAACAAAAATAGCTGAGGAATTAAACATTAGCCAATCTACAGTTAGTAAATATATAAAGAAATTAAAAGAAGAAGGAGAAATACCAAAAGACCTTAATGATAGACAAAAAAGGAAAGAAATAGTAAAAGAAAAATATTTAGAAGGAAAATCAATAACAAAAATAGCTAAAGAATTAAACATGAATCAACCTACAGTTAGTAGATATATAAAGAAATTAAAAGAAGAAGGAGAAATACCGAAAGATTTTAATAAGCAAGCAAGAAGTAGGAAAATACAAGAAAGAAATGAAATAATAAAAGAAAAATATCTAGAAGGAAAATCAACAACAAAAATAGCTAAAGAATTAAACATTAGCCAATCTACAGTTTGTCAACATATAAATCAGTTAAAAGAATCAGGAGAAATAAAAGAAAGAAAAGAAATAGTAAAAGAAAAATATTTAGAAGGAAAATCAATAACAGAAATAGTTGAGGAATTAAACATTCATAAAACTACAGTTTATAAATATATAAGACAGTTAAAAGAATCAGAAGAAATACCAAAAGATTTTAATAATCAATCAAGAAGGAAGCGAATACAAGAAAGAAAAGAAAAAGGAAAGTTAAAGAAAAATGAGAATGCAAGGTTTAAAAGAATAATAGAATATATAAAAAAATGTAATGGATCAGAAGGAGCGCAACAGGCCATTGATTATGCAAAATCATATCAAAATAGTAAATATTTAAATGAAGAGCAGAGAGGTATATTAAAAAGATTTATTAAAGCGTCAGAAATTGCTCAAAAAAAAGCAATTATAAAACTTCGTAAAGAAGGTAGAACGAATGAAGAGATATATAAAATTACAAGATATGCAGAAGGCATAATAGCGGAAACTGTTAGAAAATATGATTCTGAGGTTGCTATGAATATGGAAAAATAGAGAAAGGAAAGAAAAATTATGACTTTAAAATTTGATAATAAAGAGGAAAATAAAAATATTGTAAGCAAACATACTCAGGTTATTTTAGCTTCTAGTTCGGCTATTAGAAAACAACAAATGATTAATGCTGATATTCCTTTTGAAGTGATTGTTAGCAATGCAGATGAAACTCCTAATGTTAGTAAGTCTTTTCGAGCACAATTAGCAGAAATTGCGATGCGCAAAGCTGATGTTGTTTTTAATAAAACTTCGGACAGAGGAATGCGTCTTATTGTTGCTGCAGACCAAAATATTGTATTTGATGGAGAGATGTATGGAAAACCTAAAAGTATAGATGATGCGCGCAAACTTATTAAGAATATGAGAGGAAGAAAAGATATTTATGCTTATACTGGAAATGCAGTTTTGTTAGCTGATGGAAATGAAATACTTGAATCTACTAATATAACAGATATTTCTAGAATGAGTATGGAACAAATTTCTGATGAAGTTCTGGAAGATTATTTAGCAAATTCAAAACCTTTGACAAAATGTGGAGGTTTTTCTATCAATGATGCATCTTTTATCCACTTAGAAGAAGGAAGATATTCTACTGCTTGTGGAATGACCATTGAAATTGTACAAGAGATGAGCAAAGCTCTTTAAAGTCTGATATTACATACTGTAATTTATCTATAAAAAGTCTTATCATCATATGAGTTGTGATGATAAGACTTTTAAAATATATAAACAAAAAATTATTTATCATTTTTTTCTATTTTCATATTATTCCCATAACGTTTAATCTTTTGAGTAGTAGTTTTTTCAAACTCTTTATCACGAACCACGAAATTTTTAATATGTTTATAGTTAGGCAATTTTTTATTAACACTTGCAACTGCATCAGACATAATTTTTCTAATTTCTTCTTTGGTAGGAACAGAACCTTTTAAATATTCTGTAATAGCTTCAATATTAGGATATATTTGAGCATTGATGTAAGTTTCGTCATCACCTTCTTTTTGAATTCCTAAAACCAAAGACTCAGAAATTAGAGGATTATCATTTAAATAATATTCAACTTCTTCAGGGTAAATATTTTTACCATTTTTCGTAACGATAACACTTTTACATCTACCAGTAATGTATAAGTAACCATTTTCGTCAATTCTACCTAAATCACCAGTGTGGAACCAGCCATCTATAATTGTCTGCTTTGTTTTTTCTTCATCTTCGTAATAGCCTAACATCACGTTTGGTCCTTTTACAATAATTTCTCCAACACCCTCGTTATTTGGATTCTCAATTTTATATTCAACATTAGGTATAGCAAGACCCACACTATCATCTTTTTCAAAAAAGTCTGTATTTCCTGCAACTAGAGGAGAGCACTCTGTTAAACCATAACCTTGCAAAGTATTTAATTTTAATGCTCTAAAATCAGAAACTATATCAGGATTCACAGCAGCAGCCCCAACAATAAATACACGTAATCTTCCACCCAAAGTATTTTTTACTTTGTTTTTTACTATTTTTTTCATAAAGAAAGGTAGGCTAGAAAAAGGGTTTTCGTTATTTTCTTTTTTGTATTTATCAGGTAATGATTTGTTCATATTTTTTACAATATTTTTATGAAGATTTTCTAATAATAGTGGCACGCATAAAATAACAGAAGGATGATATTCTTGCATGTTTTTAGCAATGTATCTTAAACCTTCGCAATGGCAAATAGAAGCACCGCTATAAATAGGAAGTAAAAATCCAATTGTACATTCATAAGTATGATGTAAAGGTAAAACAGAGAAGAATAAGTCACTTCTCTTTACTTTTACTATTCCATAAATAGATAAAATATTGGAACATATATTTCTTTGTGACAAGCAAACACCTTTAGCGTTTCCAGTGGTACCAGATGTAAATAATAAAATACGTAATTCATCTGGATCAATTTCAATCTTGTCAAAATCAGTATATCCAGCTACATAAAGTTTTTTGCTTTCTTCTAATAAAGTATCAAATTTTTTATCAAAGGTAATAAATTCAGTATCTGGATTTTCTACTTTACTAATATTATCTAAAATATCATTTAACTTTTTATTATCTCCTAAAATACAAACAGTTTGTGATACATTCATAAAGTTAATAACATCATCTGTATGTAGCTCTTTATCAATTGGAACTACAATTCCTACAATAGAAGCTGCTAAATAAGAAACACACCATTGGTAACTATTTTTTCCAATGACAGCAATTCTTTTATTTAAGAATCCTTTTTTTAGTAAGCTTGTACCAAGATTAAGTACGTCATTTTTAAATTGTTCATAAGTAATTGTAATAATGTTGTTATCTTTATCTTTTAACTTAAAAGCTGGCCTTGTACGATAAATCTCACTAGATCTATATAACATTTCTTTAAAGTTTGTTACTTCTTCTGTTTTATGGTA
>CALYAH010000081.1 GCA_944393455.1 uncultured Clostridia bacterium | reverse complement strand
CAGGACAACACGGACAAAAAAGAGCAAAACTTTCTGAATACGGAACTCAATTAAGAGAAAAACAAAAAACAAAAGCATATTATGGAGTTGGAGAAAAACAATTTAGAAAATACTTTGAAATGGCTTCAAACAAAAAAGGTGTAACAGGTGAAAACTTATTACAAATATTAGAAAGTAGATTGGACAATGTTGTATATAGATTAGGATTTGGAACATCTAGAGCACAAGCAAGACAATTTGTAAACCATGCACAATTCGAAGTAAATGGAAAAAGAGTAAATATTCCATCTTACTTAGTAAAACCAGGGGATGTAATTACTGTTAGAGAAAGTAAAAAAGATAACAGTACAATTAAAGCAAACATTGAAGATTCAGCTAAAAGACCAGTTCCAGCATGGTTAGAAAAAGATAGTGAGAAATTAAGTGGTAAAGTAATTAAATTAGCATCTAGAGAAGATATTGATATTCCAATCGAAGAGCATTTAATAGTAGAGTTTTACTCAAAATAATAGTTAAAAGTAACAATAAAAGTTTAGGCAAAACTTTAAAGATTTTACTTAAAAAAAACTATATAGTTTTAAAAGGTTTGAGATATATTCTCGAATATTAGGAGGTAAAAATGATAGAATTCGAAAAGCCAAATATTGAATGTCTAGAAGTCGACGATACAAATAATTATGCAAAATTTGTATGTGAGCCTTTAGAAAGAGGGTATGGAGTAACAATAGGAAATTCATTAAGAAGAATTTTGCTTTCATCACTTCCAGGATGCAGTATAACAAGTGTAAAAATAGATGGAGTATTACATGAATTTTCAGGAATACCAAATGTTGTAGAAGATGTACCAGAGATAATAGTTAATTTGAAAAATGTAAGATTAAAATTCGATGAAAACGAAGAAAAAATCTTAAGAATTAACTTTAAAGGTGAAGGTGAAGTTACAGCAGCTGATATTGAAACAGATGGAACAGTAGAAATACTAAATCCAGAATTACATATAGCTACCGTTTCAGAAGGTGGTAGCTTAAAAATGGAAATGACAGCTGATAGAGGTAGAGGATATAACTCATCTGAGAAAAATAAAAAACCAAATCAAGATATATCTGTACTTCCAATCGACTCAATCTATACACCTGTAAAAAAGGTAAATTATCAAGTTGAAAACACAAGAGTAGGACAAATGGTTGATTATGATAAATTAGTAATTGAGGTTTGGACAGATGGAAGTTTAAAAGCGCATGAAGCTTTAAGCTTAGCAGCTAAAGTAATGACAGGACATTTAGAACTATTTATCGATTTATCAGAAGCTACAAAAAATACACAAGTTATGATAGAAAAAGAAGAATCTAAGAAAGAAAAAGTTCTAGAGATGTCAATTGAAGAATTAGAGTTATCTGTAAGATCATTTAACTGTTTAAAAAGAGCAGGTATTGCTACAGTTGAAGATTTAACAAATAAATCTGAAACAGATATGATGAAGGTAAGAAATTTAGGTAAAAAATCATTTGATGAAGTAACAGCAAAACTACATTCATTAGGATTAGATTTTGCTAAAGAAGATGAATAAAAGTTTAAGTTAAAGGAAGGTGAAAAAATTGGCTACTAATAGAAAATTAGGAAAACCAACAGATATAAGAATGGCAATGCTAAAAACTTTAACAACAGACTTAATTATGCATGGTAAAATTGAAACAACTGTTAGCAGAGCAAAAGAAGTAAAAGCAATCGCTGATAGTTTAATATCATTAGCAATTAAAGAAAAAGATAACTATGAAATGGTAGATGTTAAAGTAGTAAAAGCTAAATTAGATTCAAAAGGTAATAAAGAAACAGAACTAGTAAAAAGCAAAAATGGTAAAGAATATTTAAAAGTAGTAAAAGAAGAAACTACTGAAAAAAGACAAAAAGATATGCCTACTAGATTAAATGCTAGAAGAAAAATGATGAGAAAATTAAACAAAGTTAAAGATAGCGAAGGTAAAAATGTAGATTTACCATCAAAATTATTTAACGAAATAGCTCCAAAATATGCAGATAAAAACGTCGGAGGATATACACGTATTATTAAAGCAGGAACAAGAAGAGGAGACGGAGCAGAAGTTGCAATATTACAACTTATCTAATTGAGACAAATGGGACAGAGCAAATCTGTCTCTTTTTTTTTGAGACAGAGGGGACAGAGCAATTTTGTCTCATTTTTCTGTCGAAATTCGTCGGAAAAGCATAAAAAAGAACAAAAAAATTTCGTGGAGTGTTATACTCTAAGAAAGTAGTATATAAAAATTATAGCAATAAAAGAAAGAAATATCAATAAAAAATATGAAAAAGAGCAGAAAATATATATGAAAAAGTTACAAAAATTATAAGAAAGAAAAAGTTTGAAGAGTATTGAAATTGCATACTTAGAAGACTTTTCTTTTTTTCGTAGAGTATAACATTTTATGAAAAATAAAAAGGGAGGATAAACAAATGAAAAACAAAGGGATAACATTAATTGCTCTAATTATAACAATAGTTATTTTATTGATATTAGCAGGAATTACGATAGGAACTTTAACAGGAGAAAACGGTATAATTACCAATGCAATATATGCTAAATTTGCAACAGAAATAAGAGACCTGCAAGAACAATTAGATTTAAAAGTTATTCAAGAAGATTATAGTGGTTCTGGAACAATCAATGATGAATTAAAACTAGATAGCAATTATAATAAGTTATTATATATTGAAGAAGGCGAAATTGTATATATTGTATCTGAAGTAAATAATAGAGAAAAAGAGTGGCTAGAGCAATTAGGAATACGTCCACAAAGTGAATATTTTAATATAAAATTCGAAACATCAGGAGGAACAGAAATTGCTGAGCAAATTGTGAGAGCAGGCAAAACTGTAAAAAAGCCAACCGACCCATTAAAAAATAATTATGAATTTTTATATTGGTATTATTATATAAACAATGGTACAGAGGAAAATCCAGAGTATATAGAAGAAATATTTGATTTTAGTAAAGAAATACAACAAGACTATACATTATATGCGAAATATGACGGAGAAGCAATAATGACAACAGCAAAAAGTGATGGACAAAAACTTTTTTGGAATTATAGAGAAGAAATAACAAGTGTTTCATTTTTAAAAGTTGATGAAATTTCAATACCAGAAACGGCAAAAGAATCTTGGGAGCACATTGAAAACAATTCAGAATGCTCGCAAATAGCAGCATATATAGAATATGATGAATCAGGAAAGACATATAAATTAAATATAATATCTAGTAGAGACATTTACGCACATACATATGCAGATTTCTATTTCTATAATTTCACAAAATTAAAAAGTATAAATTTTGAAAATTTTGATACTTCAAAATGTAAATCAATGGCCAGCATGTTTGCAAATTGTAAAGAATTAGAAGAATTAAAAAATTTTAAATTTAATACAAGTCATGTTACTTATATGAATTCAATGTTTCAGAATTGCAACAAATTGACAGAGTTAGATGTTTCTTCATTTAATACAGAAGATGTTAAACTTATGATTTATATGTTTTATGGTTGTAATAGTTTAAAAAATTTAGATGTATCAAATTTTAATACTCAAAATGTAACTAATATGAAAGGCATGTTCTCTAATATGACGAATGTAATAAATTTAGATATTAGTAATTTTAATACGGAAAAAGTTAGTGACATGTCATATATGTTTTGTATGTGTAAAAGTATAAGTCAATTAAATTTTGAAAACTTTATAACAGATAAAGTGATTGATATGTCATATATGTTCCAAGAATGTTCTTCTTTACTTAATTTGGATTTGTCTAGCTTTTATACAGGTAATGTTAAAAATATGACATATATGTTTTATCAAAGCAGCAATTTAAGTAATCTAGATTTAAGCAATTTTAGTTTTGAGAATGTTGAAAATATTTCAAGAATGTTTTCGTATTGTTCAAAACTTAATACAGAAATCACAATAAATACATCAAATAATATACAATATGAGAGGATATTTAATGGTACGGCTACAGACACAAATAGTAAAGTTGTAGTGAACTATACAAATATAAGCTCAGATTTAGTTGATAATATAATAAAAACAGCCACTAACATGAATGTTGTAAAAGGAAAGCTTATTAATTAATTTTTTAACAGACAAAATTAAGAATACTAACTAAAAAGGTAGAAAGAAGATAAAGCAAAAAAATACTCACAACTATATAAAATGTACATATAATAAACCATAGGAGGCTAAAAGATGATGGAGTTCATATTAAACACCATATTTTGGACACTAGCCCTTTATGGTTTATTTGAAATTATTAAGAATATAATATATATTAGTACATATACAAAATTTCAATCAGATGGTATCTATTTAATTATAGCAGTAAAAAATCAAGAAGAAAAAATAGAAGGATTTTTGCGTTCTAGCTTATTTAAAATTTTGTATGGTAAAGAAGATTATTTGAAGAACATAATAGTAGCAGATTTGAAATCGACAGATAAAACAAAGGAAATTGCTAAAAGATTGTCAGAAGAGTATGAATGTTTAAAAGTAGTGAGTTGGAAAGAATGTAAAGATGTTATGGATAATGTTGATGAAAATTAAAAATATGCAAAGGTTGAAAATTATGTAAATTAGAGTTATAATAAAAGAGATAATAAATCAAAGGAGGAAGTGTAGAAAATGAAAATATCAAGTAAAATGGATCGGAATTTACCATTAAAATTCAATCAACAAGAATGGAAAGGATACAGACGTGCAAGTTGTTATTTGTATGCAATTAATTTACATATTAATAATAACTTATTAGTAGGCCAATTGATAGGAAAAAGGTGTAATGTGGATACACCTGACGACGTACTAATTAAAGTACTAAGAGAAGAAATTGAAGCTATAGGGTATAGTATCGAACGGATAGAAAACGATACAATAATAGACGAAGGAGAATTTAAAATCTGTTTGATAAAAGACTATAGAACGGGGTGGTATCATTTCCTACGACAAGATGGAGATGGTAACTGGTCTCACAAGTATCCATTAGAATTACCGAGAACAGTGGAATATGATGGAGACTGTGAATTTAGAAAAAGTTGGTATTTTAAAATAGGAATTGGCAAATGCTAATTCTTATTTTTTATTGTCTTTACTAGTAATAAAACAATTGAAAATCACTTATATTTATGATAAACTAAATAAAATCAAATATTTAGGAGAAATTTACAATATGGAAATCACAGGAGAAGTAAGAGATATTATATACAAAAATGAAATAAATAGTTATACCATAGCAGAATTCGAGACAGAAGAAGAAGCAACTACAATAGTGGGATACTTACCATTTATAAATTCTGGTGATACTTTAAAATTAATAGGAAAATTTGTAGAACATAAAGAATATGGTAGACAATTTAAAATAGATACTTTTGAAAAAATGATACCTCAAACACTAGGGGCTTTAGAAAGATATTTAGCAAATGGTAATATAAAAGGAATAGGAGAAACAATTGCTAAAAGAATTATTAAAAAATTTGGAGAAGAAACTATACATGTTTTTAAATATGAACCAACAAGACTAGCAGAAGTAAGAGGAATTTCAGAAACAAAAGCGAAAGAAATGTCAGAAAGTTTTATCGAAAATTGGGAAGTTTGGCAAATTGTAGGTTTCTTAGAAAGATTTGGTATTGGAGCTGAATACGCAAAAAAGGTATTTGACTTATTTGGAACAAAAGCTATAGAAGAAATAGAATCAAATCCATATATCTTAATTGATTTGACAAGAGGTGTTGATTTTAAACAAATTGACAAAATGGCGCTTGACTTGGGAATGAGTTATGATAATGAAAAAAGAGTAATAAGTGGTATTAAATATGGATTGATTAGAAGTACTTATAATGGACATTCTTGTGTATTAAAAGATAATTTAATAGAATTTGTAATTAGTTTATTAGATGTGTCAACTGAAAATGTAGAAGATGGACTAATTAATTTAAAGGTAAAGAATGAAATTGTAATAGAATCAAGAGAAAATGGAGAATATGTTTATTTATATGCATTTTATAATGCAGAGGAAGAAATTGCTTTTAGAATTAAAAGATTACAAAAAGCAAAGAATGTAAAAAGAATAACAAGATTAAAAGAACAATTAAAAAAAGTTGAAGTAACATCAAGCATTGAGTTATCAGACAAACAAAAAGAGGCACTAGAATTAGTTAATGAAAATAATGTTACTATTATTACTGGTGGGCCAGGAACAGGAAAAACAACAATTATTAAAAACATCATAGATATTTATGAAGATAAAGGAAAAAAAGTAATTTTAGCAGCACCAACAGGAAGAGCTGCCAAAAGAATGACAGAAACAACAGGTAAAGAAGCTTCGACTTTACACAGATTGTTAGAAATTGGAAAAATAGACGAAGATAGTTTATACAAGAACACAAGAGATTATGAAGGGGCACCAATTGATGCAGATTTGATAATTGTAGATGAAGTATCAATGATGGATATGTTCCTAATGAATTATTTATTAAAATGCATTTATCAAGGAACTAAACTAATACTAGTAGGAGATGAGGACCAGCTAGCATCAGTAGGACCAGGAAGTGTTTTAAAGGATTTAATTCATTCAGAAAAAGTAGCAACAATACATTTAGACAAGATTTTTAGACAAGCAGCAAGAAGTAAAATAATTTTAAATGCACATAGAGTTAATAATGGAGAAAGCTTTATTCAAAAAGATGAAATAGAAGAAGATATGGAAGATGATTTCTTTTTTATAAAAGAAAATAGTCAAGAGAAAATGTTAGCTCAAGTAGTTTCATTATGTACAGGAAGACTAGAAAAGTATGGGAATTATGACTTTTTTCAAAATATTCAAGTATTATCACCAACTAAAAAAGGAATGCTAGGAACAAAAGAATTAAATAAAGTTTTACAAGAACAATTAAATCCAAACATAAATAATTCACCAGAAAAAGCAAGCATGGGAGCAGTATTTCGTGCAGGAGATAGAGTAATGCAAATAAACAATAACTATGATATCCATTGGGCAAAAGAATCATATGGAACAAAAGAAATAGGAAGCGGAGTATTTAATGGAGAAATAGGAACAGTTGTGGAAGTAAACGAAAGGGAAAAACAAGTAGAAATAAGATTTGACGATGATAAGCAAGTATGGTATGAATTTTCAGATTTAGACCAAATAGAACATAGTTATGCAATAACCATACATAAAGCACAACGGAAGTGAATTTGATGTAGTTATCATGGTAGTACCACAATCTTCTCCAATGCTATTAACTAGAAATTTATTATATACAGGAATAACAAGAGCAAAGAAAATGCTAATTGTAATAGGAAGCCAAAGAGTTGTAGAATTTATGATTCAAAACATTGATAGTAAAAAAAGAAATACTGGATTGGAATATAAAATGAAACAATAGGGACAGAGCAAATCTGTCTCATTTTTTTGTCGAATTTTGCGATGAAAAAATTTGCAAAAGGGAAAACATGGGAGTATAATATTTCTGTGTAAGAAAGGAGAGTAAAATGCCAAGGCAAGCAAGAAAATTATTAGGCGAGATATTATGCCATCATTTAGTACAAGGGATTAACAAAGAATACATATTTCAAGAAACTGAAGAAAAAGAAAAATACATAAAATTATTAAAAAAATATCATAAAAAATTGAATGTAGATATTTTAGCTTATTGCATCATGGATAATCATGTACATTTTTTGTTATATGCAGAAAAGATACAAAGTATTAGCAATTTTATGCAGCAAGTAAATTCACAGTATGCAATGTATTACAATAAAAAGCATAAAAGAGTAGGTTATGTTTATAGGAATCGATTTAAGTCAATACCAATAATGCAAAGAGAACAATTACATAAATGCATTAAATACATTCATATGAATCCAGTAAAAGCTAAAATGGTGAAAGAAGAAAAAGACTACAAATATTCATCTTATAATGATTATTTAAATCAAAGCGGTTTTTTAAATTCCAAAATTTTAAATTTTATATTTGATTCTAAAAACAATTATATCGAAAAATTTAAATCAATTAAATATGAAGAATTAAATTTCGAAGACGAATCAGTTGATATCAAGAAAATTTTAAATCAATTTTTATTAAAAAATAGAATAAAACTTAAAGAAATCCAAAAAAATCAAATATTAATGCAAAAATTCATAGCATATCTAATATCAAATCAATACAAATTTTCCAAAACAGAGCTAGCAGAAGCACTAAAAATTAGTAGAGCAACACTTTATAGGAGATTATATGAATAAAGCGACAAAAAACGACAAAAAAATGAGACAATTTTGCTCTGTCCCAAATGTCTTAAATTTAATATATCCACCTGTGTGTGGAATATGTGGAAAGCTTTGTAATGAATTTTTGTGCAAAAAGTGTAGTATTATGCTGAGAAAACAAGCTAGATGTATGGTTGATAACTATGGAAATGATGATAAAAATTTTGATGAGCATTTGTATATTTTTAAATATGAGGGAATAATAAGAAAAATTATTTTAAAATATAAATTTCAAAATAAGTCGTATTTGTATAAAACTTTTGTGAATTTTTTGTTAAAAGATGAAAACTTATTTGAAATTCTAGAAAAATATGATACAATTATCCCAGTTCCGATAAGTCGAAAAAGGCAAAAACAAAGAGGTTATAATCAGAGTGAATTATTAGCAAGAGAAATAGCAGAACATACTAATTTAAAATATGAAAATTTATGTCTTTTTAAAACAAAAGATATAATAGAACAGAGTAAGTTAAATAAAGAAGAGAGAATTCAAAATATTCAAGGGGCTTATGAATTGAAAAATCCACAACGTTTGACACACAAAAAAATTCTTTTGTTAGATGATATTTATACAACAGGAAGTACTGTGGATGAGTGTTGTAGAATTTTAAGAGAAGCGGAACCAAGAAAATTAGGGGTGTTGACAATTGCAAAAGATTAAACAAATAAATTTAATAACAATTATTAAATTTGTATTATATATATATTTAATAATAAATCTACACATAAATACAATCAATATTTGTGAAACAACAAAAATTCGGAATTAGTAAAAATGGTGAAGTAAGTGTATCATATGGACAAGATATTGAAGAAATTGAAGATGGGGATGTAGACAAGAAATTAATAAAAGATATAACAGATGAAGAATGGCAACAAATAGAAAGTCCAATGTATATTTTGTTGTTAGGAATGGCATTAGTAGCTGGAATAATAGACACTTTATTTAAAAATCTAATAGTAATACTTCTACTAATAGTAACAAAAAGAGTAGATAAAAAGCTAATAAAAGAAAAATTAACCAAAATAGATTTTATAAAGACACAAGATTATTATAGAGAAATAATTAATGAATATTCGATGGGGGAATTAGCATATATTGATAACTTCAAAATTTCATACCCAAGAACAATGATTGCGGAGATGTTACAATTAGAAAAAGACAAAAAAATAAAACTAGAAAATGGAAAAATAGAAATATGTGAAAATGTCAATTTAACAAAATTAAATCAAACGCAAATATATATAATAAAACATATAAAAAATGGCAAATTAAAAAATATAGAGAAATTTGAATTAGAAGAAAAAATCAAACAAGATGCATTAAACAATAATTTAATAGAGGCAAAAAATGATTTGAAAAAACAAATGATAAAAAAAGTTATAAGTTCAATAATAATATTTGTATTAATGTGTCTAACACTTGATAGACTAACTCAAATAAATACTGAAAATGAAACTTTGAAATTTATAATTTTACTTATTATTTTAAGTGGAGTTATTGCTGTTGTAATATATCCAATTTATGAAATATTTTTCTATATAGTTTATATGTCAAAATATAAGAAAGACCCATATTTCAGAACTAAAAAAGGAAATAAATTAAATGAAAAAATTGAAGGCTTGAAACAGTATTTAAAAGATTATTCACTATTAGATGAAAAAGGAAAAGAAGAACTTGTACTTTGGGAAGACTACTTAAGTTATTCTGTTTTATTTGGACAAAACAAGAAAATAATAGAAGAATACGAAAAGTATATAGAAAATTAAATTAGCAAAACAAAGGAGGAGCTATGGAAGATTTAGTAGAAAGCATATTAGATTATATCAGGTCAGATTATACAGACTATGCCATCATGCTTAATGGAGAATGGGGATCAGGAAAAACGCACTTTTGGAATAACAAAATAAGAAAAAAGATAGAATCCATGCAATTAAATGGAAAAAGATATACTACAATTTATATGTCTTTATATGGAATATCAAATTTAGAAGAAATAAGTAAAAAGATATTTATTGAGACTACTCAACTAATGGACAAAAACTTAAGAAAATACATGGATGCTAATGGACAAACGACCATACCAGAATATGCAAAAACAGGAATTGATATGGCGAACTTTTTTGGTGTCACACAAAATGGAGATAGAGTAGATTATGGAGATTTCTTTTCTACAGATGACAAGGTACTTTGTTTTGACGACCTAGAAAGAGCAAATGTTGATGTTATTGATATATTAGGTTATATTAATAACTTTGTTGAACATGACCACATAAAAACAATTATTATTTGTAATGAAAAAGAACTATCTACAAAGTTAAAAAGCTCAAATTTAGAGATGAAAACTTTTATAGCAACTTATTTATTAGATAAACAAGATGAGTTGAATAAAACAGATAAGCCTATGGTTGAAAAAATACAAGATAAAATAGAGCATGTATTTGATAAGGCAAATGATTATGAAAGAATAAAAGAAAAGTTAATTGGAGAAACTTTTGAATATGCTCCAAAATTTGACTATATAATAAATGGAATTTTAATGCGATATGAAAACAATCCAGATTTAATTCGTTTTTTAAGAGAAAATACTGGTTTGATTATTTCAACATTTCATAAAAGTGGAACAAGAAATTTAAGAATTTTAAAACATGCGTTAAATGACTTTAAAAAGATTTATGAAATGGTAAACAAATCATATCCAAACACCAATCATATAGTTATGCAAACAATGCTAATTTTTACGATAGCAGTATCTTTTGAAATAAAAGCAGGAAAAATAACAAAAGATAAATTTGTAAATATAAAGGATAACGAAGAATATAAGTCTATTTTAGTATCATCTAGAATATTAATGGATAATAGACAATTCTATATTAAAGAATTTGACAATAACTATTATTATAACTTTAAGTCTGAATATCGTTTCTTTAAATTTATTGAGTATTATATAAGAACACGTATATTTGACATGAAGATATTCAAAGAAAATATGGAAACAATTAGGAATACAGTAGATACAGAAAACTTGCCAGCATATAAGAGGTTATTAACAGAAGAATATTGGAAAATATCAGACGACCAATTTGATGGAGTTATTAAAGAAGTTTTAGAAGATGTTAAAGAAGGAAAATTAAAATTAATTGATATTGTAAAAATATTTGCTTACTTTAGTTACTTTTCAAGAAAGCATTTAATAGATTATGACTTAAAAACATTAAAAAGCGTATTTTTTAATGGAATGAATATAGCATCACTAACATCACAATATTGTGCAAATGTTAATGAAGAGTTAGGAAAGATAGCAATAGAAGAAGTAGCAGAAGACATGGAAGATGTTCTAAAACATTTTAATATGTTAAATGACCAATTATTAGATAAAATGTATAAAGAAAAAGCGGAAGAAGTTATGAAATACATTCCAATGAGGATGGAGCAGTTTTATGAAAAATTTGACAAAGAATGCATGGAAGTACCAATATTTAAATATTATGACCCATTCCAATTATTCCAAAGGATTTCATGTGCAAGCAACGAAGATATTGTATTAATAAAAGAAAAATTATTAGATAGAGCTGATAGGTATACAAAAAAGATTGAACCTGAAATGAAAAATATTAAGCAACTAAAACAGGTAATAGATGACTATTTAAAGGGAAAAGAACCGACGATAAAAATTGTTATGTTAAAGGAATTTTCAAAAAGTTTAGGATATATATTAGATAAATATAAAATTAGTTTTTTACCTAAGAAAGAAGAAAAATTAGAAGTGGAAGAAGAAGTATAAAGAATGGGAGGTTAGAACAACAAAGATGTTCTAACCTTTTGAAATATACTAAAAAGTGACAAATTTGGATAAATATGTTATAATAAAAAAGTATGAATAAAAAGAAAAGGAAGTTAGAAATGGAAAGTAATTATAATAAGAAAAAATATTTAAGTCTACTTAGTAAAGAATACAAAAATATTAACGAAGTAGCTGAAGAAATAATTAACTTACAAGCAATAATTAATCTACCAAAAGGAACAGAGATGTTTTTAAGTGACATACATGGAGAATATGCACCTTTTGAACATATCTTAAATAATGGTGGAGGAATAATAAAAAGTAAAATAGACGATATATTTGGAAATACTATTAGTAAAAAAGAAAGAGCAACACTTGCGACTTTAATCTATTATCCAGAAGAAAAATTAAAACTAATGAAAAAAGAAGTAACTGATTTAGATGAATGGTATAGTATAACTTTATATAGATTAGTAGAAGTGGCTAAGAATGTTAGCTCAAAATATACAAGATCAAAAGTAAGAAAGGCGATTACAAGTGGATTTGAATATGTAATTGATGAGCTTTTAAATTCACAAGCAGGAAATGAAAAAGACAAAGAAAGATATTACAAAGCAATTATAAATACAATTATTGAATTAAACCAAGCAGATAGCTTTATTATTGCTATTTCAAACCTAATAAAAAGAATGGCAATTGACCATCTACATATTATTGGAGACATATTTGATAGAGGAACACATCCTGATTTTGTTATAGAGAAGTTAAAAAGATTTCATAGTATTGATATGCAATGGGGAAATCATGATGTTTTATGGATGGGAGCAACATGTGGAAACGAAGCAAGTATTGCAACAGTGGTAAGAATATGTGCTAGATATAATAATATAGGAATTTTAGAAGATGGGTATGGAATTAATATAAGACCATTATCAACATTTGCAATGGAAACTTACAAGGATGATGACTGTAAGAACTTTTTCCCAAAAGTATTTGATGAAACAAAATATGACGAAAGTGACAAGATGAACATTTCTAAAATTCATAAAGCAATTACGATTATCCAATTCAAATTAGAAGGACAATTAATAAAAAGACATCCTGAATATCATTTGGACAATAGATTATTATTGGATAAAATGAATTTGAAAAAGGGATATGTATTAATAGATGGACAAAAATATGAAATCAATGATACAAACTTTCCGACATTAGATAAAGAAAACATTTATGAGTTAACAGAAGAAGAAAAAGAAGTTATGGAAAGACTTTGTGAATCATTTAAAAAGAGTTCTAAATTAAATGACCACATTGACTTTTTATACAAAAAAGGAGAATTATATACAATATTTAACTCAAACTTACTATTTCATGCTTGTATTCCAATGACAGAAGAAGGGGAATTTAAAGAAGTTGAGTTTTTAGGTAAAAGATTAAAAGGAAGAGAATATCTAGACGTTATTAATGATACAATTAGTAAAACATGGTTTACAAAAGAAACTGTAGATAAAGATTTAATTGACATTATGTGGTATTTATGGATTTCACCGGATTCACCTTTTTTTGGAAAAGATAAAATGGCAACTTTTGAAAGTTATTTTGTAAAAGACAAGAAAATGTCAAGAGAAGCAAAAAATCCATATTATTATTTAACAGAAAGAGAAGATATCTGCAATAAGATTTTAAAAGAATTTGGTCTGGATGAAAGGGCTTCACATATTGTAAATGGGCATGTTCCAGTAAAAGCAAAAGATGGAGAAACACCAATTAGAGGAAATGGAAAATTATTAGTAATAGATGGGGGATTTGCAAAGAGCTATCAACAAAAAACAGGAAATGCAGGATATATATTAACATATAATTCTAATGGACTTCTACTTAGTCAAAACAAACCATTTGAATCAGTAGAAAAGGCAATTGTAGAAGAAAAGGATATTATTTCGGAACTTATTGTAAAGAAAACTGGAATTACAAGAAAATCTGTTGGAGATACTGACATTGGTAAAAGACTAAAAGAAGAAATAAGAGATTTAGAACAATTATTACTTTATTATGAATCTGGAGAGTTAAAACAAATAAATTAAGTCAAGTGAGCCGAAGGATGCTTTTTTGAGATGGAGTGCTTTTTTACTCCGTCCCAAAAAGCATCCTTTGTTTTGTCTCAATTTTAAAAGATTTTTTAAATAAATGTATAATTTTTTCCTCTTTTGTAATAATAAGATTATAAATAAAAAAACGAGGAGGAAGGTTATGAAAGCAACAGGAGTTGTAAGAAGAATAGATGATTTAGGAAGAGTTGTTATTCCAAAGGAAATAAGAAAAACTTTAAGAATAAAAGAAGGAGATCCATTGGAAATATTTACAGATAGAGAAGGACAAGTTATATTAAAAAAATATTCACCAATCGGAGAACTTTCAGAGTTTGCAGCAGGATATGCAGAGACTTTATCTAAAACGACAGGACATATTGCTTTTATTACAGATAAAGATACTATAATAGCAGTATCAGGAGGTTCGAAAAAAGAGTTTTTAGAACAAGACATAAGCAAAGAACTAGAACAATTAATGGAAGATAAAGAGATTTATACAAGTAAAGAAAATAGTGATATTGCAATGCCAATAACAAAAAATGACAATCAAGAAAGAAAAAATAATGCTCAAGTAGTATATCCTATTATTTCAAATGGAGATACTATTGGAACTGTTATACTTATGTCAAAAGAAGCAAATAAAAAAATGAATGAAGTGGAAAAGAAAGTAGCTCAATCAGCAGCAACTTTTTTGGGAAGTCAAATGGAAATATAGTACTAAAAAAACAAGTTAATGATGTATAAAGTACAATTTTTAACTTGTTTTTTTAGTATTTAAATTATGTTTATCGTCAGATAGACCTACAATATAATCAATAGAAGTGCCATAGAATTTAGCTAAAGTAATTAGCTGCTGAATTGGAAATGTACGATTACCTTTTTCGTACTCAGAATAATATTGTTGAGAAATTCCAAGTAGTTTAGCAATATCTTTTTGTAATTTATCATGGTCTTCTCTTAAATCTTTTATTCTTTTAAATTCCACGGGAACCTCCTTGTAGAGCTTATAATTTCTAGTATTATTTTAGCAAAAAAACATAAAAAACTATTTTTATACATCAAAAATCATGTGTATATTACAAGTGTATTACAAAGATATTACGTTTGTATTAAAGGTAGCAGGAATATTGAAAAAAACATTAAATTTAATTATAATGTATACATGATAAATTATGTATAAACAAAAGAAGTGAGGGAGTAAAATGAAAAATAAAAAGATTTGGTTTGCTATATTAGCAATAGTAGTAATAATTTTAATATTTGTATTGGTTAGAGGAGTAAATAAACAAGAAAATAGCAATGAAAATGAAGAGATAGATAATAGCAATACAATAGAATTAAAGGTAGAAAGAGATGAAAATGTAGATATAAATAATATAAAGGAAAATATGCAGAAAAATGCAAATAATATAATGGAACAAGGGAATATTAGTAGATAACAAATGAAAAAGGGGGATAGAAAGAATGCAATATGGATTAAAGCAATATAAAAGAGAGAAAGAAAGTGGAATTACACTAATTGCTTTAGTAATAACAATAGTTGTGTTATTAATTTTAGCGGGAGTTACAATTGGAACATTAACAGGTAATAGTGGTATTATTATTCAAGCACAAAATGCAAAAGAAAATACACAATACCAACAATGGAACGAAATGATAGATATTGCAATTCTAAATACAGAAAGTCAACATAGAGATCCAACTATGGATGATATAATTGAAGAGTTAAAGAATAAAGATATTATTGATAATGAAACGCAAGTAGATAGAAAAACGGGAACTATTACAACAAATGAGCCAAGTTATGTAATAGAAGATAAGCTTAGTGATTATATAGAATTTAGTCCTGGTATGGTAGCTTCTAAGAATGAAAAGTATAAAAGTGACGGTAAAATAGCAATTATTCCAAAGGGATTTAGAATAGATGAAACAGAAAGCTCAATTGATAATGGATTAGTTGTATATGGACCAGACGATAGTGAATTCATATGGATACCAGTAGCAGATATTGATAGTATGGCACAATGTTCAAAAGCAGGAGGAAACTGTGATTTAGGGTTGGTAGATGGACAGTTAAAATGTAAAACTCATGATTCAACAGAAATAGTAGGTAAACTATATGCAACAAGTATGGGAGAAAAATTTGGAGATGAAAATAAAACTTATGATCCAAATTCAGGAATGAGAGAACCAGCATCTGTTACTACATATGATAATAATCCAGAATATAATACGGTAGGATTAACATTAGAAGGATTGAAAAAAGAATATAAAGATATGGCAGAAAGTGTAGCAAAATATGGTGGATTTTATATTGGAAGATATGAAAGTAGTTTAAGTGATGCCACAGAATATTCAGCAGGAAAAAATGGTTCTATCCAATCAAAAAAAGGAGTACTGGTTACAAGAGCAAGTGATGAAAGCACCCGTACTTGGTATGGATTATATGCTAAACAAAAGGAGTATACAGGAAAAGATAACTCAGTAGGAAGTAGTATGATATGGGGAAGCCAATACGATGCTATGCTTAATTGGGTTATAAATAGTAATAGTTCAGACAAAGAAAAAGTTAGAACTACAGGAAATGCAGCACATGATTTAGACGCAATATATCCAGCAGGAAAACAAACTGTTAATGGAAAGTATGATAGAATTAATAATATTTATGATTTAGAGGGCAATGTATATGAATGGACACTAGAAGCATATGCAAGTACTAGTAGAGTATGTAGAGGGGGATTTTGTTATGCAAGTAATTCTCCTAGTTTTAGAGACTACAATGGCTCACGATATAACACAAACACAACGGGGTCTAGAATGACATTATACATTAAATAAAATTATTATTAAGAAAGCTTTGTAAGAAAATAGGATATTTATAAAAGTAAAAATATTGCTAAGTAAAAAATAATATATAAAAGAAGGAGTTTTTAAAATGTATAAAAAAACGAGGAATCAAGGAATTACCTTAATTGCGTTAGTTATAACAATAATAGTGCTTTTAATATTAGCAGGAGTAACAATTGCGACATTAACAGGACAAAATGGAATTTTAACACAGGCAAAAAATGCAAAAGAACAATGGGAGCAAGGTCGTGAAGAAGAAGAAAATAGACTAAGTTCATATGAAGACATAATAGAAGATAAGACAAGTGGAGGAATATGGAAAATAAGTTTGAGCACAACCAAACTTTCGACTACTGTTAAAATTAATGTGAATTCTAAATTTTATACAGGGGCATTACCAGATACTTTAAAAGAATATAAAGAATTATATATTTTAAAAGAAATGAAAATACCGGGGGAATTTGAAAGTTTAGAAGAAGCTATTTGTACAATGTTTTTTGAAGGAAGGTCAATGAGCGAAATAATAGATAGTCTAAAGCAACAAACAGGAACAACATATACAAGAGATGAAATTATTTATGAATTAGTTTTTGGAAACATGGGGCTTGAAGGAGTAAAAAACGAAGATGATGTTTTAAAAATGATTGGATATAGTGATGAAAATATAAAACAAATAGAAGAAGAGTATGAAAAGAATAAAGAATTACAAGAAGTACCAGAAAAATATTTAAATAGAACATACAAAGTTATATATCCAGATGGAACAGAAGAAACCGTATTAGGAAAAGACCTAGCAACATATAGAGGAGAATATAGTGTTAATGATAACAAAAGTTATACAATAAAAATAGTAGAAAATGAAGTAGAGCAAGAATTAAACATAAATGTTGCAAATTTTGTTAAATATCGAACCTATGAAGACGAATATTATACTTATCAATTTGATGAATATGAGCAAGGGTATTCCGTTGCCGTAAAAGACAAAACATTAAGTCAATATGGTAATATTTTGGAAAATATAGATGGGATAAATATTGTGAGTTTATACAATGCTTTCTACAACTGTAGTAATTTAATACAAGCACCAAAGATTCCTAAAAGTGTTACAAATTTGTACTCTGCATTTTCTAAATGTAAAAACTTAGAACAAGCTCCAGAGATTCCAAATGGAGTGACGGACATGAGGTCTACATTTAGTTCTTGTTCAAAACTAACACAAGCACCAAAGATTCCACAAGGTGTTATAAACATGAGTGGAACATTTAGATTTACAAGTATAACACAAGCACCTGAATTACCAGACAGTGTTACAATTATAGACAATATATATGAATCATGTATTAAATTAGTCGAAGTGCCAGATATACCAAAAAGTGTAAAAAATATGGAGTATGCTTTTTGGAAATGCACTTCTTTAGAAAAAGCTCCTAAAATATCAGAAGGGGTTGAAAATATGCAGAATGCTTTTTTGGATTGTACTAATTTAAAACAGGTATCAGAAATACCAAGTACTGCAAAATATATAGGTGGCGTTTTTGAAGATTGCACAAATTTAAAAGGAACATTAAAAATAAATTCACAACAAATAGAGATTCAATCTGGTTATGAAGATAAACCAGGAGAGGAAGCATTACTTAATACAGGAACCCAGGGAAGTGGATTAACAGTAGTTGTTCCAAATGATGAAGTAAGAGAGTTATTAATACAAAATTCAGGGTATGATACAAACAAAGTAAAAATAGTAGCGTCAGAATAAGACAAAAGGGACAGAGCAAATCTGTCTAATTTTTTTTGTCGAATTTTGTAATATAGAATTAAAAATATAATAAAAAAGATAAAAAAATTTCGTAAAGTGATTAACTCTACGAAAAGTGGAGAAGAGTGAAACCTTTCATATATCAACTTTTACGATGTTTTTTCATTCTATATCTTGTATTTAAATTTTCATTTTTTTGCTTTTACTTATTTTTCTATTTTTCTTGATATTTCTAAAGTTTATTGGTATAATTTTTTTATAAAAATTTTCGTAGAGTTAATCACTAAACGAAAAAAACAAAGGAGGAGAAAAAATTGAAAAACAAACAAGAAGGAATAA
>CALYAH010000080.1 GCA_944393455.1 uncultured Clostridia bacterium | reverse complement strand
TAGGAAGAAAAGATCATCAAGTAAAAATACGTGGTTATCGTGTAGAACTAGATGATATTAGTAATAACATTTTAACTTTTGGTGGTATCGATAAATGTGTTGTTATTGATAAAATAGATTCAAATGAAAAAAAATATTTATGTGCTTATTTAGTTTGCAAGCAAAAAATTGACATAGCAGAATTAAAAAAATATTTAGTTGATATTTTACCACATTATATGATTCCTAGCTATTTTGTCACAATGGATGAAATTCCACTGACAATCAATCATAAAGTAAATCGAAAAGCTTTGCCGGAACCAGATTTAAAAGAACTAAATTCTTCTTTTAAATATGTAAAACCTTCTACTAAAATAGAAAAAGATTTATGCCATATTTTCGAGACCTGCTTATCAGTTTCCAAAGTCGGAATCCAAAATGATATTTTTGATTATCACATTGATTCTCTTGATATTATTCGTGTACAAACAAAAATGCTAGAATATGACTACAAATTAAATACACAAGATTTTTATCAAGCCAGAACAATTCAAAACTTAGCACAATTAATTGAAAATAAAAATAATCAAAAGGTTCATGAGATTGATAGCACTTATTTGTCTGACGTAAATCATAGTTTTTACAAACATCCTAGTGTAATGCAATTTACAAAAAAGTATTACAAAAATATTCTTTTATTAGGTTGTACTGGTTATCTAGGAATTCATTTATTACAAGAATTTTTGACACATAGTGATAGCCATATTACATGTATCGTTCGTAGTAAAAATGATGAATCTGCTATCAAAAGACTTGCTAAATTATATCGATTCTATTTTAATAAAAATCTTCCTTTGGATAGAATGGATGTCATTGATTCTGATATTACGAAACCACGTTTTGGATTGTTAGCAAGTACATATAAAGAGTTGGCAAAATCAATCGATTTAGCTATAAATACTGCTGCTAATGTTAAATATTATGGAGATTATGAAGAGTTTAAAAAGATTAATGTGGGGGTTGTTCAAAATTTAATTGACCTTTGTATGAAATACAACATCGAGTTAATTCATATCTCTACTCTTGGTGTTTCTGGAAATTATCTAGTAAATCATCAAAAAAATTATAATAACTTTGATGAAAATGATTTTTACATTGGTCAACAATATGATGAAAATGTATATATTCAAACTAAATTTGAAGCAGAAAAACTAATTTATGAAAAAACTTTAGAAGGCTTAACTGCTAGTATTTTCCGTGTTGGAAATTTAACAAGTAGATATAGTGATGGTAGCTTCCAAAAGAATTTTGACGACAATGCTTTTTATAATATTTTAATGATGATTCTAAAGTATCATATTCTACCAAATACCATGATAAATGAGTTTTTGGAATTTACCCCTGTTGATTATTGTGCAAAAGCTATTTTTCAATTAATTTTTAATGTGCAAACAAGTCGATATGTTTTTCATTTATTTAATGAAAATTATATTCGTGTTTCTGATTTGTTAAAAATATTTGAGAATATTGGATTTTCTACAGAAATTCTTTCTGGTAATGAATTTAAACAAAGAATTCTTGCTTTGTCAAACCAATATCCAGAAGAAAATATTTTGAAAGGAATCGTCAATGATTTAGATGATACATCGGGGCTTTCTTTTAGCGCTACGATTAATCAAAAAAATCTGCATACAAATTCTTGTTTAGAAAAATTAAATTTTGAATGGCCTATCATTACAGACGAATATATCCAAAAAATTATGGATTATCTACGTAAGAAAAAATATTTAATATAGGAGGTATATCTTGTGAAAAAGATATTAGAAAAATACAAAATACAACTTAAATTATTATTAGCCCTTACTTTAGGACTAATTGTGTTAACCACTATTTATGCTTTTTTAATTCCTATGATATTAAATTATCCTGAAGGAACCTATGGAACAGCTTTTCAAACAGAAGTAGAAAACACAAATTATCTTTCACAAGTTTTATCGATTGCTGCTGCTATTTTTGCTATTTTTGTTGTAGTTATTTTTTATAAAACTAGATTCTTGATTACACATAGTGATTTAATTAAAAATCCTCATAAATATACCTTAAAAGAAATTAACTATGTAAAAAATAAATTATTTACTGTTCCTTATTCTTTACTAATTTTAAATATTACCATTCCTAGTATTGCTTTGACTGTTATTCATGCTTACACAATTCATCAGTTTGGTATTACTACATTAAAACTATTTATATTAGTTATTTCTTTGATGACTTTATATGTAACTTCTGTTTTTATTTATACTTGTAATTTGTTTAAAAAAATATTAATTAAGCTACCTTATGATAGTGTAGCTGACTTAAAAAGGTCAACCTTAAAAAAGAAAATTTTCTATAATATTTTACCCCTAATATTAGTTTCTGTATTGTTTACCTCTTTATTAGGATATTCTTTAGTCTCTATTAATACAGGAAATTCTCTTTTTGAAACTTATCATAATAGTTTAGATTATTTTAAAGAATATAATACTTTTTCTAGTTTTTCTGACTTATTAGAAAAAACACAAAGTTTGAATTTATTAAATGAAAATGACTTCGTTTTTATTAAAACAACTGATAATCACTATTTTAACAACAATGGTGAAGAAATTCAAGTTAGTAATTTCTTTAATAAATATCTAAATGAATTATCTCCAACAAATGATGGCAGAGTATATGAATATTATGGAATTGATTGTCAAGGAGCTACCGTTGATGTTGTAGTAAATGGTACTATTTATACAGTTGGCATTTATTTTACTATTTTATCAATTGATATATTAATTTATTTTTCTATTTCTTTTTTAATATTAGTATTAATTAATATTATTATATTAACCTTGTTTGCGAAGTCATTATCAAATGAAATTAATATTATCTCTTTTAGCTTCTTGAGGATGATTAAAAATAGAGATACTAGCATTATGCAACCTCTTTCTCTTACTTCCAATGATGAGTTTGGAGACTTAATTATTTCTTTTAATAAAATACAAGAATTAACTAAGAAAAATATACAACAATTGCACGATAACCAAGAAACCTTAATGGAAAAAGAACGTCTAGCTTCCTTAGGACAATTAATTGGAGGTATTGCCCACAACTTAAAAACACCTATTATGTCAATATCAGGTGCCACGGAGGGATTAACAGATTTAATTAAAGAATATGAAAGTTCAATTGATGACCCTGAAGTAAACTCACAAGATCATCATGATATTGCAAAAGATATGTCATCATGGGTTGCTAAAATTAAAACACATACCGAATATATGTCAGATGTCATCACTGCTGTAAAAGGACAAGCCGTTACACTTTCCAATGAAGAAGATATTTCTTTTACCGTTGGAGAACTGTTAAAAAGAGTTAATATCTTGATGAAACATGAACTTAAAAATGCTATTATCTATTTAAATATTGCTATGAAAACTGACGAAAATACAATCATTCATGGTGATATCAATAGCTTAGTACAAGTTATTAATAATATGATTTCGAATTCCATTCAAGCTTATGACGGAAAGCCAGAACAAAATATTGACTTAACTGTTGAGAAAGATAATAATCATTTAATTATTTTTGTTAAAGATTATGGACCTGGTATGCCAGAATATGTAAAAAATAAATTATTTAATGAAATGATTACAACAAAAGGAAAGAACGGAACTGGATTAGGTTTATACATGTCATACTCTACTATCCGAGCTCATTTTAATGGTAATATAACAGTAGTCTCAGAAGAAGGAAAAGGAACTACATTTTCCATTATTTTACCTTTGTAAAACAAAGGAGAACAGTCTTAAAAGTCTTATCTTTTTTCGACATAAAAGATAAGACTTTTGCCCTTTTGTCTCTTTTTTTTGCAAAAAGTCTTGCTTTTTCCACGTTTTATTAATATAATGTGGGAAATAATTAATTTATTTATAATTAATGAGGTTGTTAAAATGAGAAAAGGGTTACAAAATTTAGAAAATAGTGAAAACAGAAATTATAAAATCGTAGCTGTTGATGACGAAGAATGAATTATTGATTCTCTATCTATCTTTTTAAAAAGGTCTGGCTATGAATTTATTGGTATTACAGACCCTATGAAAGCTGTGGAGAGAGTAAAAAATGAACATTTCGACTTAATGATTTTAGACTTTATTATGACTCCAATCCATGGAGATCAAGTAGTAGAAGAAATCAGAAAATTTGACAAAGAATTATATATATTATTACTCACTGGCCATAAAGATTTAGCTCCTCCATTAGAAACCATAAGAAGACTTGATATTCAAGGATATTGTGAAAAAAGTGATAAGTTTGATCAATTACTTTTATTAATTGAGTCTGGTATTAAGTCTATTAAACAAATGAATGAAATTAAAAAAATTAATAATGAACTATCAGATACTTATGAGAAACTAGAACGTGCTTATTTAGAAAGTATCCAAACTTTAAGATATACTGTTGAAGCAAAAGATACTTACACAAGAGGTCATTCTGATAGAGTTTCTGAATTTTCTGTCTTAATTGGTAAAAAATTAGATTTGTCAGAAGAAGACTTAAAAATTTTGAAAATAGGTGGATTATTTCATGATATTGGTAAAATAGGAGTACCTGATAGTATTTTGTTAAAAGAAAGCAAATTGACAGATAATGAATATTCGGAAATTAAGAATCATCCATCTATTGGTGCTCATATCTTATCAACTGCAACCATTTTCAAAGAGATTATCCCCATTGTGAAACATCATCATGAAAGATATGATGGTCATGGTTATCCAGCTCAGTTACAGGGAGAAGATATCCCATATTTGGCTCGAATTACTGCAATTACAGATAGTTTTGATGCAATGACTTCAAAAAGAACTTATCGTGGTTCTTTGCCAATTGAAACTGTTATCTCTGAATTTAAGAGATGTAAAGGTACTCAATTTGATCCAGAGATAACAGATATATTCTTAGATATATTAGAAAACCATTTTGATCAGATTCAGGAGATTCAAGAAAAATATAAATGAGACAAAAAAGACCTAAGGCTTTTATCTTAAACTTTCATGGAAAGCCCTACTTTTTGTCTTTCTTTGTCAATTTTAATTATCTTAACTTTTACAACATCGCCTACTGAAACAACTTCAGAAGGATTTTTTATAAATTTATCGCTCATTTCAGAGATATGCACTAAACCATCATGTTTTACGCCAATATCCACAAATGCACCAAAATCAATCACATTTCTAACGGTTCCATTTAATACCATACCTTCTTTTAAATCTTCCAATTTCAAAACATCACTTCTTAAAATTGGTTTTGGCATGTCTTCACGAGGATCTCTTCCTGGTTTTGATAACTCATTAATAATATCAGATAAGGTCATCTCTCCAATTTTCAATTCCTTTGCCATAGTCGGTATATTGATATTTTTTAATTTTACTCTTAATTCCTCTAGCTTTTCTTTATCTTTCAAATCTTTTTTATCAAATCCCAAATTAGCAAGTAATTTTTCTGTCGCCTCATAACTTTCTGGGTGAACCGCAGTTATTTCTAATGGATTATCTCCATCTAATATCCTTAAAAAACCAGCACATTGTTCAAATGCCACTTTACCAAGTTTCGGAACTTTTAATAATTGTTTTCTATTTTTTAATTTTCCATTTTCATCTCTATATTTTACGATATTCTTAGCAATCGTATTATTAATTCCTGAAACATAAGAAAGTAATGATGGTGTTGCTGTGTTGACATCCACTCCTACTTTGTTAACGCTATCTTCTACTACACCT
>CALYAH010000079.1 GCA_944393455.1 uncultured Clostridia bacterium | reverse complement strand
GAGTTTTTTGAAAATTAATAAAATAAAAATAAATTCTTATGGAAAATTACAAGAAAAAGAAATTAATTTAGAAGATGGAATTAATATAATATATGGAAAAAACGAATCAGGAAAATCAACTCTTTTAAAATTTATTGTAAATTCATTTTATGGAATTTCAAAAAATAAAAGAGGAAAAGAATATTCTGATTTTGAAAAATATACTCCATGGATAGGAGAGGATTTTTCAGGAAAAATAGAATATGAATTAAATAATAAAAATAAATACGAAGCATTTAGAGATTTTAGAAAGAAAAATCAAAAAATATTTGATGAAAATATGGAGGACATTTCTAAAGAATTTAATATTGATAAATCAAAAGGAAATGAATTTTTTTATGAACAAACAAATGTAGATGAAGAACTATTTTTATCTACAGTAGTAGTTGGACAACAAGAAGTTAAATTGGGAAAACAAGAACAAAATATATTATTGCAGAAAATAGCAAATTTAGTGGGAACTGGAGACGATAAAGTATCTTTCAAAAGGGCAATAGACAGAATCGGCAAAAGGCAGTTAGATGAGGTAGGAACACAAAAGTCTAGGGAAAAGCCAATTAATATAGTTAGCAGAGAAATAGAAAAATTAGAAAATGAAAAGCAAAAATTAGAAAAATATGAAGATGTAAAATATGAAATAGAACAAAATAAAAATAATTTAAAAGAAGAGATTTTAAATTTAGAAAATGAAAATAATTTATTAAAAGAAATTAAATTAATAAATGAAAAAGAAAATTTAGAAAAAGAAAAAATAAAAATAAAAGAAAATATAAAAAATGAAAATAATGAAAAAATTAAATTACTAGAAAATAAAATAAATGAAATAAAAAATAATAATAAAAATATTTTAGAATTAAATGAAGAAAAAATAAAAAATAATAATAAAAAAATAAAAAGTAAAAAAAATAAAATAAATAAAAAAATAATTTTATCATTTATTTTATTAATTATAATTAATATTTTACAATTTATTTTTATTAAAAATAATATTTTGAAATATATTTTTCTTTTTACAGTACCAGTGTTTATAGCCTTTACAATAATTTATAAAAATAAATTAAATAAAAAAATGAAAGAAGAAGAAAATAACGGAAAAAATAATTTAATTAATTTAGAAAAAATAAATTTAGAAATAAATAATTTGAATAATGAGAAAAAAATATTAGAAGAAAATAATGAAAAATTGGAAAATGAGATAAATAATTTAAAAAATAATTTTAATTTAAAAATAAATTTAGAAAAAGAAAAAATAAAAAATAAATATTTAAATAAAATAGAAAAAAATAAAATAAATGAATTAATAAATTTAGAAAATATAAATTTAAAGATTACAAATTTGGAAAATGAAATAAATAATAAAAAAATAGAATTACATACTTTAGATTTAGACAAAAAAAATATAGAACCTAAGTTAGATAATTTGTCAAAAATCGAAGAAAAATTAGTTAACAATAAAGAAAAAATGTTAACCTTGCAAAATTTAAATTTGAGTTTTCAATTAGCAAAAGAAGTCTTAACTAACTCATATGAAAAAATGAAAAACACAATAACGCCTAAGTTTACAGAAGAATTGTCAAAAAATATTTCTGAAATAACAAATGGAAAATATAATAACATCATGTTTAATGATGAAGAAGGAATTATTGTAGAGTTAGAAAATGGTGACTACGTACCAGCATCTAAATTAAGTATTGGAACAATAGATCAATTATATTTGTCATTAAGATTATCAATGGTAGAAGAATTATCAGAAGAAAAAATGCCAATTATTTTGGATGAATCTTTTGCATATTATGATACACAAAGACTAGAAAATATTTTAAGATATATTAATAGTAAATTTCAAAAACATCAAATTATTATATTTACATGTACCAATAGAGAAAAAGAAATATTAAATAATATGGAAATACCATTTAATTTAATAAAATTATAATTAGGAGATAAAAATGGATATAAAATTAATTATAGAAAATTTAAAACAAAAAGATAAAAAAGGAATACAAAAAATAATATTTATTATTATAATAATAAATTTATTAATGGCATTGGTGGCAATGTTTACAAATTTATTTACAATAAACAAAATTATAAGAACAGTAATTAATTCTTTATTGGGAGTTGTAAATATAATATTAGTTATATTTATGTTAAAACCAGAGGAAACAATTGTACAAGAAAAAAAAGCAGAAATAAAAAAGAGATATAATCCAATAGCACTTCAATTCTTCCGAAAAAGTGAAGTAGATGCTAGTATGAATTTGTTATTAGCAGAATGCCTGGATTTACAAGAAAGAAATTTATTGGAAATTAGTAAAAATGAAGAAGACTGTATATTTACTTTAAAAAATGATAATTTTGTGAGAATGAATGGAGTGGAAACAGTAGAAGAAAATAAAATAGATGATTATGGAAAAGAAGGAATTCCGGCATATGAAAATTTATATGTGACTAAAATATTGTTTCCATTCGAAAATACTATAAGCTTTAAAGATATGATAAAAAAATCTAAAGAAGGGTATTATCAGTCTAGAGTAGAAATGTGCCAACTTTTATTAGAAAAGATGATTGTACATGAACTAGAAAAGAACAATGAGCTTAAAGGAGATAAAAGTAAAATCTTTTTAATTATACTTATTGTCAATATAATTGTAGCTATATTAGCATTATTTGCATTAGGCGTGTTTAACATTGTATTGTTATTAGGAATGGTAGCGAATTTGTTAGTTAGTATTGTTCTGTTAAAAAATGAAAATATTTTTGCATATAGTTTTACTCCAGAAATTTCTAATTATATTGATAGTACAGTTAGATATGCTAAACAGGTAAATTTAAATGATGGAGAGATTGAAAAAGACGATTTAATTGTAAAAATGCTGTTTGGTGATATACAAATAGACAGTGATTTTTTTAAGTTTTTATAAAATAAGAATATCAAAAATGAAAATGCATAAAACTTGAAAAAACACTAGAATTATGTTAAACTATAATTTAGGAACTAAAATGTTCTAATAGGAGAAAAGGAGATTTTAAACTATGGAAAAAATACTAAAAAATCGGCATAATATAATTTATGTAGTGCCAGAAAAAGTAGAATTAAACTGTGATTTTTGCGAGAGATTTTATGGGAAAGAAGAATTTTTCATAATTTTTTTAAAAGACCATAAAACAAGAAAGTTTGATTCTGATTCAAATGTCTTTGAATCAACTAATTCAGAAGAATTTTTTGATGTACTAGAAGAATCAATAGAAAACAAAAAAATAGTAATTGTTGCTATTGATAATTCAAAAATTTCTGAAGGAGAGTTGATGAAGTATGAGCGTGAACTCATGGAGATAACGGAAAAGATTTATGTGTTTTCTGATCAAGAGGTCAAAAACATGAAGTTTGAGATTTCTTAATCAAGCAAGATAGTTTAAAAAACTTGAAAAGAGAAGGTTTATTCTTCTCTTTTTTCTATATAAGGACTAATAAAGCACTTGTAAATAGTGGTAAAATATAGTATAATAACAAAGCAAATAAAAAATAAAGGAGAAATTAATATGTTTGAGAAATTAGAGGCAGTAGAAAAAAGATATGAAGAATTGACTAAAATGATATCAGACCCAGAAGTTATATCAAATAACTCAGAATGGCAAAAACTAATGAAAGAACATGCTGGAATAGAGGAAATAGTATTAAAATTTAGAGAATATAAAAAAGTAAAACAATCAATGGAAGAAGCAGAAGAATTGATGAAAGACCCAGAAATGAAGGAATTAGCCGAGGAAGAATATTATGCATCAAAAGATGAAATGCCAAAATTAGAAGAAGAATTAAAAGTTTTATTAATTCCAAAAGACCCTGATGATGACAAAAATATTATGTGCGAAATTAGAGCAGGAGCTGGTGGAGAAGAAGCAGCACTATTTGCAGGAACACTATTTAGAATGTATTCAATGTATGCAGAAAAGAAACATTGGAAGCTAGAAGTATTAAACGAAAATGAAACAGGACTTGGTGGATACAAAGAAATATCTTTTATGATTACAGGAAAAGGTGTATATAGTAGGCTAAAATTTGAAAGTGGAGTTCATAGAGTACAAAGAGTACCAGATACAGAAAGTAGTGGTAGAATTCATACTTCAACAGCGACAGTTGCAGTATTACCAGTTGTTGAAGATGTCGAAATCGAAATAAATCCATCTGACATAAAAATGGAAGTATTTAGAGCTTCAGGTGCTGGTGGACAACATATAAATAAAACATCATCAGCCGTAAGATTAATCCATGAGCCAACAGGGATTGTAGTAGAATGTCAAACAGAAAGGTCACAATTTCAAAATAAAGACAATGCTATGAAGATGTTAAGAACAAAATTGTATGAAATAGAAAAAGAAAAACAAGATAGTGCAGTAGCTAATGCAAGAAAGACACAAGTTGGTTCAGGAGATAGAAGTGAAAAAATAAGAACTTATAATTATCCTCAAGGAAGAATTACAGATCATAGAATTGGTATGAGTATTTACCAAATGGAAAACTTTTTAAATGGAGACATTGATGAAATGGTAGATAACTTAATTGCTGCAGACAGAGCAGAAAGACTAAAAGGTGAAGAAGAATAAAACTAGAAAGAGTAAGACATAAGCGAGTTTTGCTCTTTTTATAAAGAAGGAGAAGAATATGAAATTACTAATTATATCAGATATTCATGGGTCAAGCTTTTATGGAAAGAAAATAGAAGAAATTTATAAAAAAGAACAAGCAGATAAAATTGTTTTATTAGGGGATTTGTATTATCATGGACCTAGAAATGATTTGACACAAGAATATAATCCAATGGAAGTTGCTAAAATCTTAAATTCTCTAAAAGACAAGCTGCTAGTGGTAAAAGGAAATTGTGACGCAGAAGTAGATGAGATGATATCAGAATTCCAATTTCAAGATAATATAGAAATGGAAGTTAATGGTTACCATGTGTTTTTTACACATGGACATAGATATAATATAGACCAATTACCACCATTAGGAATTAATATAGATATCATGTTTTATGGACATTTCCATACAGGATTTATAACAGAAGAAAATGGAATTATATTTGCTAATCCAGGTTCGATTTCACTACCAAAAGCAAATACAAAACATAGCTATCTAATATTTGATGAAAAAGAATTAATTTTAAAAGATGTAGATGGAAATGTGATTGATAAAAAGGAATTGTAATAAAAATAGACTCCTTAAAATAAACTAAAATAAAGTATATTTTAAGGAGTTTTTTATATGGAGATACTAAAAACAACTTTGTTAGGCCTATTTTTTGGAACATTTGGGACAACGCTAGGAGGTATTATTGGCGTTATTATAAAAAAGCATTCAAATAAATTCCTAAGTTTCATACTTGCATTTGCATCAGGGCTAATGATGTCAGTAATTTGTTTTGAATTATTACCAGAGGCACTAGGAATAAGTAATATTATAAATGTTATAATAGGAACCATATTAGGAATTATTGCAATGATTTTTTGTGATGTAATAGTGGAAAAGAAATTTAGCGTTAATGACAAATTCAAACAAGATAAAAATAATTTATTGAAAACTGGAATTATAGTATCAATCGGTTTAGCTATTCATAACTTTCCAGAAGGGTTAGCTATTGGGTCAGGTTTTGAAGCTTCTTTAAAGCTAGGGCTTAGTTTAGCAATTGCTATTTGCCTTCATGACATACCAGAAGGTATTTCTATGGCAATACCTATGAAAAATGGTGGAATGAAAATAACAAAAGTAATTTTCTATGTCATTTTATCAGGAGTAACTACAGGAATTGGAGCATTTTTTGGAGCTATTGTTGGTTCTATATCAGAAGAAGTGATAGCAATGTGTTTAAGTTTTGCGGCAGGAGCAATGCTATATATAGTCTCACGGAGAATTAATTCCAGAATCAAATAATTTATATCATGGAAGAATGACAGCACTTGGAAATATGCTTGGATTTGTTATTGGAATATTTGCTACAACTTTATAATAAATATTTGTAAAAAATATTGTAAGAAAGAACAAATGTGTGTTATAATAAACGAAGTCAAAATAGAAAAAAGAAAGGAAAAAATAAATGCAAGATATAGATATATTAAAAGGATTAAACAATAAACAATACGAAGCCGTAGTAAATACAGAAGGTCCATGCTTAGTAATAGCAGGTGCAGGAAGTGGAAAAACAAAAGTATTAACACATAAAATTGCATATTTAATTGGAGAAAAAGGAGCAAAACCATGGGACATATTAGCGATAACTTTTACGAATAAAGCAGCAAATGAAATGAAAGAAAGAATTGCAGGACTAATTGGTGATGATGCAAAAGACATATGGATGGGAACATTCCACTCTATTTGTGTTAGAATTTTAAGAAGATTTATCGATAGAATAGGGTTTGATTCTTCTTTTATAATTTTTGATACATCAGACCAAAAAACATTAGTAAAAGGATGTTTAAAAGACTTAGCAATTGATGACAAATTATTTACAGATAGAGCTGTATTATCTGAAATTAGTAATGCAAAAAATGAAATGCTAGAACCGGGCCAATATCAAGTAAGGGCAAATGGTGATTTTAGAAAAGAAAAAATAGCCTCTGTGTATGAATTATACCAAAAAAGATTAAGAGAAAATAACGCAATAGATTTTGATGATATTATTAATTATACTATAAAAATTTTATTAGAAAATCCTGATGTATTAGAATACTATTCAAGTAAATTTAAATATGTATTAGTAGATGAATATCAAGACACAAACAAAGCTCAATTTACATTAGTAACAATGCTTGCTTCTAAGAATGGAAACATAACAGTTGTAGGAGATAATGACCAACGGAATTTATAGCTTTAGAGGAGCAGATATTTCTAATATACTAAATTTCGAAAGAGACTTCCCTGGAACTAAAATTATAAAATTAGAGCAAAATTATAGATGTACAGGAAATATTTTAAAAGCAGCAAATAGTGTAATTAAAAATAATGAAGTAAAATACAAAAAAGAATTATGGACTCAAAATGATGAAGGAAACTTACCAAAAGTATATCAAGCAGAAAATGAATATGACGAAGGAAGCTATATTGTAGAACAAATTGAACATTTAAGAAGAGAAGAGTATTATAAATATTCAGACTTTGCAATTTTATATAGAATGAACACACAATCAAGAGCAATAGAAGATATTTTAAGAAGAGAAAACATTCCTTATAAAATCATAGGAGGATTAAAATTCTATGAAAGAAAAGAAATTAAAGATATTATTGCATATTTAAGATTAATCCAAAATGGTAATGATAATTTAAGTTTAAAAAGAATTATAAATGAACCAAAAAGAGGAATAGGAAAAACAAGTATAGATAAAGTAGAGCAAATTGCTAATACAAACGAAACATCTATGTATGAAGTTATTAAAAATGCAGAACAATATGGATTAAACAGAGTTTATTTAAACTCAAGAGAATTTGTAAATTGTATTGAAGAGCTGAAGGCAAAAAAAGATGAGCTACCAATATCTGAATTAATAAAATTAACACTTAAAAAGACAAGATATACTAAGGCGTTAGAAAATGAAAATACAATAGAAGCGGAAAATAGAATTGAAAACTTAAACGAATTTTTAACAGTTGCAATAGAATTTGAGGAAGAAGAAGCAGAAAATTCATTAAGTCAATTTTTAGAGGGAATTACTTTATCAAGTGATATTGATGATTTAGAAGAAGGAGAGGAATATGTAACATTAATGACCTTACATAGTGCTAAAGGCCTAGAATTCCCAGTTGTATTTTTAGTTGGAATGGAAGAGGGAATTTTCCCTGGTTATAAATCTATTTCTGAGCCAAAAGAATTAGAAGAAGAAAGAAGACTTTGTTATGTTGGAATAACAAGAGCAAAAGAAAACTTATTTTTAACATGTAGTAAACAAAGAACTATTTTCGGTTCAACTAGCTATAATCCAGTATCAAGATTTTTAAGCGAAATTCCTCAAGAATTATTAGAGGGATATGAAGAAGCGTTTGGGGAAACTAGCAATAAAGAAAGTGAAGAATTTAAAGAAAGCAATTATACATGGAGTTATGGAAGCAAAAATAATAAT
>CALYAH010000078.1 GCA_944393455.1 uncultured Clostridia bacterium | reverse complement strand
TAAAAACAAATAAAGCTGCAAAGAAAAGATATTCTTTAACAGCAACAGGAAAAGTAAAAAGAACAAAATCAAACAGAAGACATTTATTAGCAAATAAAACAAAAAGACAAAAAAAATCAGGAAAAATCCAAAATGGATATGCTGACAAATCATGTGAAAACACAATCAAAAAATTATTACCATATGGTAACTAATCGTAAAATAGAATTAAGGAAGGTGAATATAAATGGCAAGAGTAAAAACAGCAAGAACAACAAGAGCAAGACATAAAAAAGTATTAAAACAAGCAAAAGGATACTATGGAGCAAAAAGTTATAGATTTAGAAATGCTAACCAAGCAGTTATGAAATCTTTATCTTATGCTTATGTAGGAAGAAAAGATAAAAAAAGTAATTTTAGAAAATTATGGATAGCAAGAATTAATGCAGCTGCAAGAATGAATGGAACAACTTATAGCAAAATGATAGCTGGATTAAAGAAAGCTAATGTTGCAATTAACAGAAAAATGTTAGCAGAAATCGCAGTATCTGATCCAAAAGCTTTTACTGAAATTGCTGAAATTGCAAAAAAAGCATAAATAAATAGAATTTGAAAGATGAACTTTGAAAAAGGTTCATTTTTTTTGATAAATAAAATACTTAGATTTTAAACTGACTAGTTAGTATCATTTTGAAATTTACAAATTGTGGTAAAATGAGAAAAAAAGAAAGGAAAAAAGTTTATGAAATTACCAGAATTAAAAATAGGGGATTTAATAGCAAAAATCCCAATTATTCAAGGCGGTATGGGAGTGGGAGTTTCACTTTCAAATCTAGCTGGATCAGTTGCAAGAGAAGGAGGCGTAGGTGTAATATCTACAGCTCAGATTGGTTTTAATGAACCGGATTTTGAAACAGATACATTAAAAGCAAATTTAAGAGCATTAGAAAAACACATAAAAAGAGCAAAAGAAATTGCTAAAGGAAATGGAATAATTGCAATTAATATTATGGCAGTTACCAATCATTATAAAGAAAATGTGAAAAAAGCTATTGAAAGTGGAATTGATTTGATTATTTCGGGAGCAGGATTACCTAAAGAATTACCTAAGTTAGTAGAAGGAACAAAGGTAAAAATAGCACCAATAATTTCTTCGGCAAGAGGAGCAGCTTTAATGATAAAATTATGGGCAAGACAAAATAGAGTGCCAGATATGATTGTAGTAGAAGGGCCAGAAGCAGGAGGACATTTAGGATTTTCGAAGGAAGAGTTAGAAAATAAAAATAAAAAAGATATTTATACAATTGTGAAAGAAGTTGTAGAAAAAGTAAAAGAATTTAAAGTTAATATCCCTGTTATTGCAGCTGGAGGAATTTATACAGGAAAAGATATAGCAAGAGCTTTTAAGGCTGGAGCTTCTGGAGTACAAATGGCAACTAGATTTGTTACGACAAATGAATGCGATGCAGATATTAAATATAAACAAGCCTATATTAATGCAAGCAAAGAAGATATAAAGATAGTACAAAGCCCAGTTGGAATGCCTGGAAGAGCTATTAGAAATAAATTTATTATAGATTTAGAGGAAAAAGAACAAAGCGGAATAAAAGAAAAATGTTTAGGATGTATTAAAACATGTAATGCAACCCAAACACCTTACTGTATAACAAGAGCTTTAGTAAATGCTGTTAAAGGGAATATTGAAGAAGGATTAGTGTTTGTAGGAAACAATGCATATAAATTAGACAAGATTATAACAGTAAAAGAGTTAATGAATAATCTAGAAGAAGAATTTATTGAAAATTATAATACAGTTAATTTTTAAATAGATTTGGAATAGTTAAGGCTTGACATAATACTAAAAAATGTTATATAATAGCATGCATAAAAGTTCCTAAAGAGGAGCTTAGGAGGTAAATACAAATGAAAAAGTTGAAATTAAAGCTTTATTCAATTGAAGAAGCGAAAGAAAAGGGACTAAAGAAGTGTTATAAGCTTCAAATGGCTTATCATACGGATAAAAAAGTAAATCCGTATCCAGTAAACTCGCAGATATCATTCAAAAGATATTATAAAGCGATGTTAAAAGAAGGTCTATGGTGCCTAATGGCTTTTGATGAAAAGAAGGCAATAGGGTATGTATTAGCCAGAAAAGATGCTCGCAATAAAAAATGGATTGTTTTTGAAGATGTTTTTGTAAAAGAAAAATATCGAGACCAAAAAATTGGAGAACGATTAATGGAAAAAGCAATAGAAATTGCGAAAGAGCAAGGTTATGTATATATTACTATTTCAGTAAGTTTTAATAATGTTAAAGCTAAAAAGTTTTTTGAGAAATTTGACAATATTGAAAAAGCGAAAATTACTTATGGAATTGAAATTCCATTAAATGAAGCAAAAGTAGATAATGCACCAGAAAAAGAAGCTGCTTAAAAAGTAGCTTCTTTTTTATAAAGACTTTATTGTTTTTTCATTTTAGGTTTTGAAATTAATGAAGCTAAGTATCCGGAAGAACACAGCAGCAGCAATACCACCGGCAGCAGCTTTTACACCGCCAGTAAAAGCACCAACCAATCCACTTTCTTTAACAGCTTCAATAGCACCTTTAGCTAAATTGTAACCAAAACCCGTAAGAGGAACAGTAGCACCAGCACCAGCAAAATCAACTAAATATTTGTAAATACCTAGACCACCTAAAATAACACCAGTTGTAACAAAAATAACTAAAATTCTTGCTGGAGTAAGTTTTGTTTTATCAATTAGAATTTGCCCAATGATACAAATAATGCCACCAGTTACAAAACATCTAAGAAGAATCATCCAGTCAAAAACATTTGCCCAATTGATATCCATAAAAATCATCCTTTCTTTTACATTTCAATACTAATAGCATGTGCAATACCAGGAATTGATTCTCCTTGTTGAGAACTGGTTGAATTCATTAAAGCACCTGTTGCAATTAGTAAAATTTTTTTCAATTTCTTATCTTTTAATTGTTTAAACAAATAGCCTGAAAATACAGTTCCACAACATGCACATCCACTACCGCCCAGAGTGAGTATCTTGAGCATTTTTATCAAAAATTAAAACACCACAATCATTATAATTGGATTTAATATTGTAGCCTTGAGATTTAGCAATATCAATAGCAATTTCTTTACCAATATGACCTAAATCACCACTAATAATAGCGTCATAATAATTAGGTGATCTGCCAGTATCCAAAAAATGAGTAATAAGTGTATCAGCAAAAGCGGGAGCCATAGCGGCACCCATATTATTTGCATCTTTAATTCCCATATCAACCATTTTTCCTGGGGTAATATGAGTAATATAAGGGCCATTTCCATTTTTAGATAAAATAGCAGCTCCTGAACCTGTAACAGTCCATTGACTAGTAGGTGGTCTTTGATTTCCTAATTCAAGCGGAAATCTAAATTGTTTTTCGGCACTACAAAAGTGACTTGATGTAGCACATAACACATTGTTAGCAAAGCCCTCTACGGCAATTGCTCCCAAACTCATAGATTCTACAAAAGTAGAACAAGCACCAAATACACCAAAAAACGGAATATTAGCTTCTCTTAATCCGAAGCTAGAAGAAATACATTGATTTAATAAATCACCAGCAAACATACAGTCAATTTCAGAAGAAGGAATACCAGATTTAGAAATTACTGTATTTACTGTTTCTTTTATAATTTTACTTTCAGCTTTTTCCCAAGTTTTTTCACCCCAAAACTCATCATCTAAAGTTTGGTCGAAGTACTTAGAAAGTGGACCGATCAGCTTCTTTTGGTCCAACAATACTTGCACAATCGACAATAGTTGGGGGTGTATTAAATTTTATAGTTTGTTTTCCAACTTTCTCCAAAAAAATCATCTCCTATTGAATGAGACAAAAGGGACAGAGCAAAATTGTCTCACTTATAAATCGAATTTTGTCGAACTCGACATATTATGACAAATAAATGAGACATTTTTGCTCTGTCCCTTTTGTCTCATTTTTTTAAACTAAAGTAATTGTTTGTGTGTTAAAAATCATGTAGATAATTCCAACAAGAATGGATGCAGAAATACCAAAAACAAGGACTGGTCCAGCTACGGTGAACATCTTTCCACCAACACCCATAACATATCCTTCTGACTTATATTCCATTGCTGGTGAAACAATAGAGTTAGCAAAACCAGTAATAGGGATTAAAGACCCGGCACCAGCAAATTTCCCTATTTTATTAAATAAATTTAAACCTGTTAAAAAAGCAGCAATTCCTATTAATAAAATGGAAACAATTGTACCTGAAGTTTGAGTATCAAAACCACGTTCTTTACATATATTAAGAATAATCTGTCCAATTGTACAAATTAAACCACCAACCCAAAAAGCATTAAAACAATTTTTTAGAATAGGTGAATTAGGTGACTTTTTATCTACGTAGTCTTGGTAAGTTTGTTTTGTTTCTAAAGGATTCATAATAAACTTAAACCTCCTTAACTATCTTTGCGATTTAAATCTACAACAAAACTTAAATCTGAATCTACAAAATATTCAGAAATTCTATTATCATCAATATTAGCTCTTTGCTCAATAATTTTTACTTCTGATAAGTAATCAACAGTCCTAGAAGCTTCTGCAATTGCTTTTACAATTGCATCCTTCCAAGATATTGTAGAATTTCCAGTTATAATCAAATGTTTTTTAATCTCCATATCTAACCTCCAAAAGAACTTTTAACAATATCTTTTCCTGAAGTTAGAAAAAATATACAAAAATAGTAGAAAATATAATAAAAAAATTATATAATCAACATGAATATTTTGAGATGTTTTTTGAGACGGAGTAAAAAAACATCTCAAAAGAATGAAAACAAAAAAGAAGAATTAAAAGCTATAAAAAAGATGTTTTTTTACTCCGTCCCAAAAAACATTCCGTCCCAAAAAACATTCCAAAAACATTTCATAAGAAAGGATATAAGTATGATAGATAAAGCAAGAGAGGTAGCGTTAAAAACCTTATATAAAATTGATAAAGAAGAAGCATATTCAAATATTGCATTAGATGAAATGCTTAAACAAAATAGAAATCATTTAAATGAAAAAGATATTGGATTAATTTCAGAAATTGTATATGGAGTTACGAGTTGGAAGTTGACTTTAGATGAAATTGTTAAAAAGTATTCTAATATTAAGTTAAAAAAGATATCTCCATGGATTTTAAATATATTAAGAATGTCAATTTATCAAATTGTGTTTTTAGATAAAATACCAAAGTCAGCAGCGGTTAATGAGGGAGTTAATTTGGCAAAAAGATATGGACACAAAAGTAGTTCAGGGTTTGTTAACGCAGTTTTAAGGAAAGTGACTGAAAAAGATTATGAAGAGATGTTTGAAATTAAAAATGATGTGGAAAGGATTTCTAAGACAACATCAATGCCTATATGGATTATAGAAGAGTTGTTAAAAGAAAAGATATCAATAAAGAAAATAGAAAATATTTGCAAAAATTCAAATAAGAAACCAAAAGTTTCTATTAGAGTTAATAAGTTAAAGACAAGTAGAAAAGAGTTAAAAGAAAAATTAAGAAACGAAGATTTTGATGTAGAAGATGGAATATTAAACGATTTCCTTATTTTAAACAAAGTAAAAAATATTGAACAGATGAAAGAATTTAAAGATGGCTTATTTACAGTGCAAGATGAAGCGGCAGGGTTAACAGCATTAGTATTGAATCCAAAGACAGAAGAAAGTATATTAGATACTTGTAGTAGTCCAGGAGGAAAAACCACATATATAGCAGAAATTACGGAAGATAATGCTAAAATACAAGCTTGGGATATACATGAACACAGAACAAAACTTGTTAAAAGTGCAGCAAAAAGATTAGGAATTAACAATATAAAAACTTGTACAAATGATGCAACAATGTATAAAGAAGAATATAAAGAAATGTTTGATAAAATCCTTTTAGATGTGCCTTGCTTAGGCCTTGGAGTTCTTAAAAGAAAACCAGATATTAAATGGCAGAGAAAAAGGGAAGATGTAGAAGAAATAGAAAAAATTCAATATGAAATTTTGAATAATTGTTCAAAATACTTAAAAAATGGTGGAGAAATAGTTTATTCAACTTGTAGCATTATAAGAAAAGAAAATATAGACATAGTTGAAAAATTTTTGGAAGAACATCCAAACTTTAAATTGCAAAAAATAGTTTTACCAGAAAATGAAAAAAGTGGAAAAAATTACTTTGAAAAATTTCTGATAGATGGAGAATATTTACAAGTTTATCAAAATGAAAAAACAGATGGATTTTTTATTTGTAAAATGCAAAAAAATGGATAAAAAAACATTATTACAATTGTGTTACGGTTTTGTTACAGTTATGTTAAAAATATTGACTTTTGGCCAAATAAATATAAAATATTAGTATATTCGAATTACTATGCCAAGAAAAAAATAGAAGAATGTAAAATTTATTCAAGTATGATTTGAAATTAGCTGCAAAAAATATAAATATATCAAAAAAAGGAGAAAAAAATGTCAAGTTGTTTAGGCCTATATATAGAAGAACATTTAATTAAATATGCAAAAGTTTCTAAAGACCATGACAATATAAAAGTAGAGTCATTTGGAATTAAATTCTATGATAGAATTGGTGAAGCAATATCTCAAGTGATAGAAGAAACATATAGCCAAAAGACACCAATCAGCATTAATTTGTCTGAAGAAATGTACAACTATTTTGATATGTTTGCTTTATTGACAAAAAATGACTTGCAAAAAGCTATAAAAACAGAGTTCGAATCATATTGCGCAGAAAAAGGATATAATCCAAATGTATTTGAAACAAGATATGCAGTAGTAGACAATCAATTAGACAAAGATAGAATTAAAATTATTCACATCGCTGACAATAAAATAGAATTAAACAAAAGAATTCAACAAGTTGATGGATATAGATTGACAAATGTTTCGCCGATTTCTATGTCTATTCCTAATTTAATAAATGTTGACAAAAATGAAAACAGTATTATCGTAAACATGGAAGAAAATACAATTATTACAACTATTATAGGAAGTAAAATATTTAACATAGATGTATTAGATGAAGGCAGTAGTGATATTTTAACAAGAATTAACTTAAAGGAAAATTCATATTCAAAATCATATGAAATATGTAAAAATACAACAATCTATACATCAGAGGGAAGAGAATTACAAGAAGAAGAAACAAATTATTTAGAAGATATAATGCCTACATTATATGAAATTGTAGGAAAAGTAAGGAAAATAATCAATTCATCAACAGAAAAGATTGAAAAAGTATATATTACAGGTACAGCAGCTTTAATCAATAATGTTGATTTATATTTTCAAGAATATTTAACAGAAACTGATTGTGAAATATTAAAGCCATATTTTATAGAAAAAATAGGAGATATTAGTATCAAAGACTATATAGAAGTGAACTCAGCAATTTCAATTGCCTTAATGGGAATTGGAGAAGGTTTGGCTGGAATGAATTTTAAGAAACAATCTTTTTCAGATAAGATACCAAGTTGGTTAAAAATTGAAGTAAGTCCAGATAAAACTAAAAAAGAACAAAAAAATCTAGGTGGATTCCTTACTTGGGATTTAGGACAAAAATTAGATAAAACAGAAAAAAGTTTAATAAGAATTGCGGTAGCTTTGTTTTTATTGGTTGTAATTTATAGCGGATTTTCTGCCTTACTAAGTTCTCAGATGTCAAAAAAACAACAAGAAGCAGATGAGGCTATTACACAAATAAATCAACAAATTTCATTAGCAAATAGTGATAATGAAAAAATAAAAAATAAGACAAATGAATATACAAACATGATAAAAAACTTAGAAGAGGCAAATAATAGGATAACTGATAGAAATAGAACAAGAAACGCAATACCAAACTTATTAAATCAAATAATGTCTATAATACCAGAAAGTGTTCAACTAACATCTATTGAAAATACATCTGACACTCATATAGTGATAGATGCACAATCTAACAAATACGAACAATTAGGTTATTTAAAAGCAAAAATAAAAGCAGATGTTATATTAACTAATGTTATTTCAACAGCCGGACAAAAAGACAACAATGTTGTTACTGTAAAAATAGAAGGAGACTTGCCATGAAAAAATTATTAATATTAATTTTAATAGCATTATTATTAGCACTTTCTATTTTCATTGTTATGAATAATGTAGAAATTGGTAAGTTGGAAATACTTGGAATTACAGGTATTCAACAAAGGAACAGTGAATTAGATTCTAAAATACAACAAGCAGCAAAGCTAGCTGAAAAAGACTATAAACAAGCTGTTAGTGATGTGGAAACAAGTGCTAAAAAATTAAAAGAAGAAAAACAAAACTATGAAGATTTAACTAGTATAAGTTCAGAAGGAGACGTACAAACAGCAAATCAAATAGAAAAATATGAAATAGAAACATTATGGGTAAGACTAGGAAATCATGCAACAAGTCAGGGTGTTGTCATGCAAATGGATGTTATAAAAGGAAGTAGTAGTATAACTGATTATTATGACTTGAAGTTTACAGCAACAGGAAGTTATATTTCAATTACAGACTTTATATCTGCTATCGAAAATGATAGTACACTAGGATTTAAAATAGAAGAATTTAAAATGACTCCAAATAGTGGAACAGGAGAGTTACAGGCAACTTTTGTATGTAAAGATATAGCAATAAAAGATGTTTCAGCAACAACAAATACAGCAACACAAAACGATAACACACAAACTGACCAAAGTACAACAAATACTAATAATACAACAAATACAGCAAATAATACAAATACAACAAATGCAACAAACAATACAAACAATACAAATAACACAAACGTTTCCACAAATACAAATACTAATCAATAAAAAAGGAGGAGAGTGTGGTGAAATCATTTATAAAAGAGTTAATTATTATTTTATTACTTTGCCTAGCGATAATCCTCATATTGGGAATAATATTATATGAATATGTTCCTACATCAAAAACAATACCAAATGCAGTATCATATACAACCCCAGATGAAGTAAAAGAAGAATTGTTGGCAACTGATAGTGTAGACGAAAGTCAAATTGTAATGACGTATGAAGTTAATTCATCTGATTTAAATAATTATAAAAGAATACAAGATTATAAACCAGGAAAAGCTAATCCATTTTCATCTTATGAAACAACTGGTTCAGATACACAATCAAATGGGTCTTCAAATGGGAATGCTTCAACTGGAAATAGTTCTTCGGGAACAAATAATTCTTCAGGAAATAGTACAGGAAATAATGAAGATACTACACAATCTGGAGGACATTTCTTCCAAGATACAGGAACTAAATAAAATAGTTATTAACGTTATGCTTATATAGAAATATGTAAGTATAAATCCAAATAAATAAAAAAATTCTAAAGAAAAAGGGGGGAAATAACCAATGAAAAATCAAAAAGGTATTACATTAATAGCATTAGTAATTACAATTATCGTGTTATTAATTTTAGCAGGTGTATCAATTGCAATGCTTACAGGAAACAATGGTATATTAACACAAGCTACTAACGCAAATACTCAAAACTTAAAAGCTGAAGCAGACGAAGCTGTAAAAATGGCTCTTAACACAATAATGACTAATAAAGCAGCTAGTGATGCTGGAAGCACTGTAAATGGACCAACTACTGCAACTGCCGATAATATATTAACAGTTATAAAAGCAAACAACCCAAATGCATCATCTAGTACTGTAAAAACAACTGGTAATGAAGGAGCAGTAAGGGTTATTACTTACAAAGCAAGTGCTAACTCAAAATCTGTTGATGTAACAATTAGTGCAGAAGGAGTAGTAAGTACTGGAGATCCATATTAATATATAGGAGGAATTAAAAAATGTTAAAAAATCAAAAGGGTATTACATTAATAGCATTAGTAATTACAATTATCGTGTTATTAATTTTAGCAGGTGTATCAATTGCAATGCTTACAGGAAACAATGGAATATTAACACAAGCTGGCAATGCACAAACAAACACAAGAACAGCTGAAATTAAAGAAGCTGTAGGATTAGCTGTATCTACAGTTAATGCAGATTTAGCAGATAATGTTTCTACTCCTAAGTATACAGCATTAGACTATGCAAATATTGCACAAGCAATTAATGATACTCAAGGTGCTGGAACTGCAAGTGAAACAACTGGTGGAATAATTTATACTTATGGAAGTAAACAATACAAAGCAGCATTTACATTTACAACTTCAGGTAGTACAAATGTAGGTATAAGCGATATAACAATTAGTGAATATACAGCACCATCTGGTGACTAAAATAAATAAAACAACAAAAAGGCATACTCACGATTTGGTGTGTATGCCTAAAATACTAATAAGAGGTAAAAAATGAACGCATTTTTATATATTATTCTATTTATAATAGGAGCATTATTCGGAAGTTTTTACACACTAGCAGTTTATAGAATTCCAAAAAGACAAGACATAGTACATACCCATTCTTATTGTCCTAATTGTAATCATAAATTGGGGCTTTTAGACTTATTTCCAATATTTAGTTATATTTTTTTAAGGGGAAAATGTAGATATTGTAAAGAAAAAATAAGACCAAGATATTTAATTTTAGAGATACTTTCTGGAATGTTATTTGTAACTATTGCTTATTTAATGGGAATCAACATAAATTACCTAAGTAATATAAAAATTATAGATTATTGTTTTATGGTTCTTTATATAACTTTTGTTATTTTAATGAGTGGAATAGACAAAGAAAATAGAAAAATCGATAAAGCTGTAAATATCTATGGTATAGGGATATCAATATTATATATGGTATATCTATGCATAGTAGAAAAAACTAATATATATAGATATGGTATATATCTAATACTTTATGTAATAATTTTGACATTGGACACAATTACGTTAAAAAAATATGCTAAAAGCACATATGTAAATGGGATATTAATTACTCTTATAACTATGTTAGTATTTACAGGAGAATATGTAACTATAAATACTATTATAGTTACACTATTAACAATAGCTATTTATTTATTACTATATAAAATTAAGCAAGCATTAAATAAAAATATCCAAATAGATAAAAACATATTTAAACAAATGAGTATTGGATTTTATCTAGGATTATCTAATATAACTGTATTTATATTGGTATTAATATATAGTAACTACATTTTATAAAGGAGACAAATTAATGAAAATAAATAGTGAAAAAGGTTTTACAGGAGTTGAAATAGCAATAGCAGTAGTTTTAATATTTATATTTGTATCTATTATTGCTATGTTAAATTATAATTTTAATAGTAAATCAAAAGAAATAGAATTAAAAGCTAAAGCTACTGAAATAGCAATAAATGAAATAGAAGATGTTAAAAATAAAGGTTTTGCAGAATTTGATGGAATGAACAAAGCAAGTACACAAGACAAACATGGAAATGATTTAGCAAATCAACCAACGGGAGAAGAAGGTTTTTATAGAACAATATTAGTAGAAGATTATACGGATATGGATGGAAATGCTAGTAAAACTTCAAATTTGGTAAAAAAGGTAACGGTACAGATATCTTATATGTATAAATCAGAAGTGCAAACAATAGAACTTTCTACAATACTTGCAAAGGAGAATGAAATATGAAGCAAGAAAAAGGGATTACTCTTATTTCACTAACAATTTATATTATAGTAATGGCAATTATCGTTGCAGTGCTTGCAATTATTACTACATTTTTTTATAAAAACATGTCAGATGCTGGAAGTGATATAGATCCAATTACCGAATATACTACTTTTAATACTTATTTTTCAGAAGAAATAAACAATAATAATATAAAGGTGCTAGAATGCAGCTCAAGTAATGGACAAAATTATATTGTATTTAATAATCAAGTGCAATATACATATGTTCCTGAAAATAAAGCTATATATAGAAATCAAGTGAAAATATGTAGAAATATTGATAATTGTGAGTTTTTAGAAACTATAGAAAATGGAAGAAGTGTAATTCAAGTGACATTTAAGGCTGGAAATCAGGATAAAACGACTAAATATACAATACAAAATTAGTAAATTTATGTAATTATAAAAAAACAAACAAAATAGACATAAAATATTGTATAATAAATTAAAATACGAAAGAAAGGAAGAAAGCTTATGGACATGAGAAAGAGACAACCAATAGGGGTTGAGTTAGTAAGAAGAGGAATAGTAACAGAAAGAGACATAGAAAATGCACTAGAATATCAGAAGGCACATCCAGACAAAAAAATTGGAGATATTTTGTATATTTTAGAGACATGCGAACCTAATAGATTAATTGATGCTATCGGAGATATTGTAGGAACAAAAGGTATTGTGCTAAATGCAAGAAACATTAAAGTTAAGCTAACAGATTATATATCTTTAGATGTGGCAAAGAAAAATAAAGCTATACCTTTTGACGTTGGTGCTGGAAAAATAAAAGTATGTTTTGCAAATACTGTAAACAATAGAGCAATGGATACAGTTAGACTATTACTTTTAAATAAAGGGCTAGTAATGGATAGTTATATTACTTTTGAAAGTGATATAGATAAAATTTTGAAATCTTTAGAAGGAACAGCAACTAGTAACTTAAGTACATCAGGAAGAAATGATACAATAACAGCTTTAGTTGATAGTATTATCAAAACAGGGATAGAAAGAAGAGCTAGTGATATCCATATAGAGCCAATGCAAAACAATGTAAGAGTAAGATATAGAATTGATGGTGAATTGTTTACAGCGGCAACTATTGATAAAGAAAAACAAAATCAAATAGTAGGAAGATTAAAAGCAATATCTAATATGCATCAAGAAAAACAAGAATCTCAAGATGGTAGAATATTACTTTATGATGATTATAATATTCGTGTGTCTTCACAACCAAATGTATATGGAGAGAAATTCGTTTTAAGACTATTAAAGAAAAATACAAATATTAAAAATATATTTGAATTAGGATTTCCTGGAACAGAAGAACAATTTAGAAGAAGTATTCATAAGAAAAATAGTATCACTATTATTGCGGCTCCAACAGGAGAAGGTAAAACAACAAGTTTATATAGTATTATAGATTATTTAAATAGTCCAGAAATTAATATTACAACTATTGAGGATCCTGTGGAAATTAGAATAGAAGGACTAAATCAAATTGAAATTGACAATAAATCTTCTTTTTCAAGTTCATTAAGAACTGTTTTAAGACAAGACCCGGACGTTATCCTAGTAGGAGAAATAAGAGATAGAGAAACAGGAGAAATAGCAATTCAAGCAGGACAAACTGGTCATTATGTTTTATCTACAATACACACCATTGATAGTATAGAAGTTATTACGAGATTGAGAAAAATGGGGCTTTCTGATTATGACATTGCAAGTACACTAGCTACGTCTATTTCACAAAGGCTAGTTAGAAGAATATGCCCAGAATGTAAAAGAGAGAGACCTTTTAATAAAGAAGAGAAAAAAATCATAGAGACAATAGGAAAAAGATATGGTGTAGAATTTGACTTAAATGCAAACACTTATGATGCAGTAGGCTGTAAACATTGTAATAATACCGGATATTACGATAGAATAGGAATTTTTGAAGTATTAGATATAACAGATGAAATTAAAGAAGAAATAATGAATGGAAAATCAAGTTTAGAAATTAGAAGAGAAGCTTTAAAACAAAACTATCAACCATTAGTAATAGACGGAATTAGAAAAATTATACAAGGATATACAACCTTAGAAGAATTAAATAAAAAGTTACTAATTTATTAGGATACGAAGGAGGAAATAAATTATGAATTTGGATAAGATATTAGATGAAGCAATTAGGTTAGATGCTTCAGATGTCCATTTAATATGTGATAATAAACCTATGCTTAGAATAGCAAGAGATTTAGTTCCAGTAGAAGGAAGCCAAGTTTTAACCCCAGAAGATATGAGTGAAGTTTATGATTTACTGGTAAAAGGAAATATAGATAAAGACGAAGTCTTTAACACAACTAGAAAATTAGATACATCTTATGAATATAAAGATATACGTCTAAGAGTTAATATATCATTATCAGATGATATTCCACTATGTACATTAAGATTGATTAAAAATGAATTACCAAGTTATGAATCTTTAGGAGTACCAGACATTGTAAGAAGAATGACTTATCAACCACAAGGATTAATATTGGTAACTGGTAAAACAAACTCTGGTAAAAGTACAACCTTAAATGCATTAGTTAATCATATTAATGAAAATCAAAATAAAAAGATTTTAACACTAGAAAATCCAATCGAATATAAACATCATTCTAAAAAATCTTTAATTGTACAAAAAGAAGTAGGAAAAGGAAGAGATATTTTAACATTTAGTGATGGTGTAAAAAACTCTTTAAGAGAAGATTGTGATATTTTGGTAATTGGGGAGATTCGTGACAAAGTGACTATGGAAGCAGCAATAGAAATGGCAGAATCAGGACACTTAGTAATAGGAACATTGCATACAAAATCATGTGCAGAAACAATTGACAGAATGATAAACTTTTATGAAGTAAGAGATCAAGCAAGTATTAAATATCTATTATCAGCTTTATTAAAACTAGTTGTATCACAAAGACTTTTAAAAGGAACAGATGGAAAGCTAGTATTAATACCAGAAGTTATGGTTGTAGATAATATTGTAGCAGGAATTATAAGAAAAGAAAAATTAAGTGTTTCAGAAATTGAAGATGCAATACAAAGTAATGCAGAAAAGGGAAGTATTGGTCTAATTAATTCTTTGGCAGAATTGTTTGTAAAAGATAAGATAACTTTAGAACAAGCAAAATCACAAATAGAAGAGAAAAACCTTGAAATATTAAATAGAACAATTATGCAATTAAAAATAAAAAAAGACAATAGATAGAAAAGGAGGTTGTATAGATGCCTACGTATATGTATAAGGCAATGACAAAAAGAGGATTGATTGTAAGAAATAAAGTAGAATCTGGAAGTAAGCAAAATTTGATTAAGATATTAAAAAATAATGGATTAATTCCAATATCAATAGAGCAAATGTCTTATCAATCAAAAAATGCTAAAAAAAGACAAAAGAAGAATGTTACTGATATACAAGAAATAATGAAAAATGTAAATACTACTCAAATTGGAGCAAACAAACAAAAAACTTTATCAACAAAAGAAAAAATCAATCTTTATTTTGCCAAAACTGAAAAGATAACGCAAAGAGATATCGTAGTATTTACTCAAAATTTCTATTTATTGAAAAAGGCTAATTTCAATAATATACATGCATTAAACACTATTATAGAAAGTACAGAAAACTTGTCGTTTAAAGGAATTCTAGAAGATATACTAGCAGGTGTTGAAGCTGGTGAAAACATGTATACAACAATGGAATATTATTCAAATGTATTTCCATATATATATATTAACATGATAAAAGTAGGAGAACTATCAGGTTCATTAACAAACTCCTTAGAACAAGCTGTAAAGTATTTGGATGATACAGAAGTTTTAAATAAAAAATTAAAAGCTATTTTTGTTCCAAATATTATACAATTTGTACTATTATTAGTTATGTTAGTGGTAGGAACTTTATTTGCTATACCAGCTATACAAGGTATATTTGATGAATTAGGAACAGATGAGACATTACCTGCAATTACTTTATGGTTTGCAGATTTTATAGATAAAGTAATTCAGTTTTGGTATATACCAACAGGAATTGTCTTAGCAATAGTAGGAGTTATCTTATTTTATATTAACACACCGAAAGGAAAATATAATTTTCACTATTTTAAATATAAAATGCCAATATTTGGAGAATTGATTTTTGCATTAGACTTTTCGAGACTATTGAAAGCGATGCTATTAAATTTGAAAAATGGTATGAGAATTCAAGATGCGTTAGATGTTAGTAAAAATGTTGTACAAAACTATGTAATGTTATCAATTATAGAAACATCACTGAACAATATATTAATTGGGTCTTCTTGGATAGAACCATTTGAAAAATCGGGACTTGCGAAATCAATGATAACTGAAATGTTAAAAATAGGTATGCAGACAGACTTAGCAGAAATGATGGAAAAATTAGTTGAATATATGGAAATTGATATAGACAACATTATGCAAAAAATAATGAAAGCATTACCACAAATAGTATATGCAATTGTTGGAGCTGTGCTAATCTTCTTCGTATTAGTTGTATTGGTACCATGTATCCAAGTTTATATGGGAAATTTCTTATTCTCAGCATATGGAGTTTAATGTCCATTTGGGGACGTTTCCTTTTGGACATCTTTGTCCAATTTGGGACACATCTATATGAGACTGTTGAATACAAGTATTAAAAGTAGGAGAAAAATATGAAAATAGGAATTGATTTAGGTGGAAGCCATATTGCTATTGGTGTTGTTGATAACAATGGAAGAATTTTAGAAAAAGTGGAAAAAAGATTAAGAGGAATTGAGAAAAAAGCAATACAAAATACAATAGAAGAATATATAACAGAAAATATAACAACACTTACTAAAAAATATAGAGTAACTGAAATAGGTATAGCAATTCCTGGAACTGTTACAGAAGATGAGGTAGTAAAATCTGTTAACTTAGGGTTGAAAAACTATAAGATAATAGAAGAATTAAAGAAAAGAATTGATTTACCAATAAAAATTAAAAATGATGCTAAATGTGCAGCAATTGCAGAAAATACTTATGGTTGTTTAAAACAATATAATCGAAGTGTTTTCCTAACTCTAGGAACAGGAATTGGAGGAGCTGTTATTTTAAATAATAAACTTCTAGATACAGGAAAATTACCAGGTTGTGAAATAGGACATATGGTAATTGAAAAAGATGGAATCTTATGTGAATGTGGAAGGAAAGGTTGTTTTGAAAAATATGCTTCTATGAAAACTTTAAAAAATAATTTAAGACAAGCTCTAGGTTATGATGAAAAAGTAAGTGGAAAAGAATTGTTTGAAATAATGAGAAGTAATAATCCAGAAAATCAAGACTATGAAGTTGTTGAAAAAATAATACAAAATTATATAGAAAGTTTAGCGATAGGAATTGCAAACTTGATTAATATATTTGAACCAGAAGCAATTGGAATAGGAGGAAGCTTTGTTTATTTTGAAGAAGTATTGTTAAATAGATTGCATAAAGAATTGATTTCTAAAAAAATGCTCTTTAATCCAAGGAAAGAGATAATCATAAAAACAGCTATCTTACAAAATGATGCTGGGATAATAGGAGCAACTTTAATATAATAAAAAAAGAAGACATGGAAAATTATTTCCTTGTCTCTTTCTATTTTTTTAAGTGTTTTTTGGGAAAGATGTTTTTTGACTCCGTCCCCAAAAACACCCACAAAAACATTAATTTCTACAATTTGGAATTAATATAATGTTTCCAGCATAAATCAAATTAGGATTTGAAATATGATTTAAAGTTGCAATTTCTCGTACCGTAGTATGATAGGTAACAGCAAGTTGACTTAATGTATCACCATATCGAATTCTATAAGAAATTTTACCGCAGGCATTTTGACCATTTTCTTCTGTTGATTTTGTAGTAGAAATTACAATTCTTTGAAGTGGATAAATCAAATTAGGATTTGTTATTGATGGATTTAAAGAAACAATACTTCTAACAGTAGTGCCATATTCTTGAGCAATTTCGCTTAAAGTATCTCCACGTTTTACTGTATATACAATTGTATTTTCAGTTGGTGGTGTTTCCGGAACTTCTGGAGTAGGTAAAGGTGAACTAGAAGACATAAAAATTCCATTTGTAAATTGATTACGATCAACATAACCAGAAATTCCATTTACGTATCCAGTACTAGTATATTGCCATCCAACCCAGGTTTGCCACTTTCCATTATCACCAGGACTACTTACACCATAGTTAGCAACCCAAAGAGGATATTTAGTTAATTCATTACTAAAAATAGTTCTGGCAGAATAAGCGTTACTATAAATAACAAGTTCCGAATTTGTAGCATTTTCTAAAGTTTCTAAAAATGCTTTAGAAATTTCATTAATTTCAGTTACTGATAAATTACCAAAGTTTTCAAAGTCCATAGCTAATCTACAATCGGCTTGTTTTCCACTTATCACACGAGCAAAAAAGTTTGCCTGTGTTCGTGCCTGCTCAACGGTTCTTGCCGTAACATAATGATAAAATCCAACTTTCAAACCATTTGCTTTTGCATTTTGATAATTTGACTCAAAATAAGGGTCAATATAACTTTGACCTTCACTAGATTTTATATAAACAATATCAATTCCAGCATTTTTTACAGCTGAAAAATTAATATTTCCTTGCCAAGAACTAACATCAATACCTTGATAAATTTCATTACTAGAAGGACCGAAACTTAAACAATGTAAAGGAATAGAAAAATTAAATGTAAGTGCCAAACAAAGTATTAAAAAAAACTTTTTAAAAATATGTTTTAATTTCACACAAAAACCTCCTTTCTTATAAAATAAAAGAAAAACCTCTTTTTAGATAATATGCTGAGACACTTGGGACAGTGCAAAAATGTCTCATTTTTTTGTCGAAATTTGCAGAATAATATAAATGTTATAAAAATATTACAAAAATTTATGTAATATTTTACAAAGGGCTTGAAATTAGTTAACGAATCTGTTATAATGGTTACCGTATTAATCACACAAAGAGAGTTTTAAGGGTAGTGCTCTAAAATATAGAGTCCTAAAAAGCGAAGAACTTTGTGGAAGAAAAAACAAAAAGGGAGGAATTTAAAATGGCAGTAGTTGCAATGAAACAATTACTAGAAGCAGGTGTTCACTTCGGACATCAAACAAGAAGATGGGATCCTAAAATGGCGGAATATATATTCCAAGCTAGAAATGGAATACACATCATCGATTTACAAAAGACATCAAAAAAATTAGATGAAGCATATGCTTTCGTAAAGGAACAAGCAGAAGAAGGAAAAACAATTTTATTTGTAGGAACAAAAAAACAAGCACAAGAATGCATGAAAGAAGCAGCGTTAAAATGTGGTATGTTCTATGTTGATCAAAGATGGTTAGGAGGAATGCTAACAAACTTTGATACAATACAAAAAAGAATTCAAAGATTAAAAGATTTAGAAACAATGGCAGAAGATGGTACATTTGACGTATTACCTAAAAAAGAAGTAATTTTATTAAAGAAAGAAATGGAAAAATTAGAAAGAAACCTTGGTGGAATTAAAGAAATGAATGAATTACCAGGAGTTATCTTCTTAGTAGATCCTAAAAAAGAAAGAATTGCTATATTAGAAGCTAAAAAATTAGGAATTCCAGTTGTAGGTTTAGTAGATACAAACTGTAATCCAGAAGAATTAGATTACCCAATACCAGGAAATGACGATGCTATTAGAGCTGTTAAATTAATAGCAGATGTAATGGCAAATGCAGTTATTGAAGGTAAACAAGGTGAAAGCTTTGAAGCAGAAGTAGAAGAACAACCAACAGAAGAAACAGAAGAAGCAACAAGTATAGAAGAAGTTGTTGAAGCTTCAGAAGAAAATAAATAAGATTTATATAAAAGAAGAGTAGGCGCTTTTCTGCTCTACTCTTCTTTTAAAAATAAAAAGTATGCTAAATGCAAAATAGACAAGGAATTTATAACTAAGTTAAATTTTGCAAAGCTAATTAAAAAGGGAGGAAATAGAAAATGGTTACAGCAAGTTTAGTAAAAGAGTTAAGAGAAAAAACAGGAGCAGGAATGATGGACTGCAAAAAAGTTTTAACAGAGACAGATGGAGATATGGAAAAAGCAATTGAATTATTACGTGAAAGAGGAATTGCAAAAGCAGCTAAAAAATCAGGAAGAGTAGCTGCAGAAGGATTAGTAGAAGCATACATTTCAGAAGACGGAAAAATAGGAGCAATTGTAGAAGTAAATTCAGAAACAGACTTTGTTGCAAAAAATGAAGAATTTAAAAACTTTGTTATGAATGTGGCAAAACAAGTTGTAGAAAAAAATCCAAAAGATGTAGAAGAATTATTAAACCAAGAATCAATTGAAGTACCAGGAAAAACAGTAAATGAAGTACTTGTTGATAAAATTGCTACAATTGGTGAAAACATGAACATCAGAAGATTTGTAAGATTTGAATCTGAAGGATTAGTAGAAAAATACATTCATGGAGATGGAAAAATTGCTGTTTTAGTAAATATGGAAAAAGGAAATAGTGAAGTTGCAAAAGATGTATGTATGCAAATTGCAGCTGCAAGACCAGAGTATTTAAATGAACAATCTGTTCCTGCA
>CALYAH010000077.1 GCA_944393455.1 uncultured Clostridia bacterium | reverse complement strand
CCCTATTGGTTCAGTATCTTGTATAGTGTGTATAATTTTTTTCTTTGTAATTTCTTCAATTTCCTTTATAAAATCTTTAGCTTTACCAAATTTAGTATCCAGATTATATGCATTAAAAGACATAATTGGAATTACCTCTGCTTCTTGCTTTACCAACTCTTTTATTTTTGGTATTACTTTTTGAAAAGTACAGAAAGATCCTGTTAACACAAATCCTATTTTTGTTCCTTTTAACTCCAAATTTCTCCATCCTCCTTTCATATTACATTGATATATAATATGAAAATTTGTCGATTTTGGAGTTATTTTTATTCTATTTCATTAATTTTTTACATTGTATATCACTTATTAAATTTTCCTCAAATTCTATTGCATCCTCTTTCGTTCCAACAATTACTCCGTAATGAACTGGAATAGCAATTTTAGGTTTTATTTCATTTACTAGTGTAGCTGCTTCTTTACCAGTCATAGTGTAAGTACCTCCTACTGGAACAAAAGCAACATCACATTTAACAGCTTTATTTTCTTCAGTTATATCAGTATCTCCAGCTATATAATATTTAACATCATTAATTTCTAATATATATCCTACCCAATTATTTTCTTTTGGATGAAAGTTCTTGTTTGTATTATAAGCAGGAATGGTTTTTATCTTTATATTATTTATTTCTAGGTTTTGATTAGGTTTAACCATAAAAATATTTTCTTTGTTAAAACCTAAGCTTATAGTTTTATCATATAAATCATCTGTAACAACAATTTTTGTATCTTCTTTTTTTACTTTTTTTATATCTTCTTCTGAAAAATGGTCATAATGAGAATGTGTAATTAAAATAATATCTGCATCAGAATAAATTTTATTTAATTTAAATGGGTCAGTATAAATTACAACATCTCCAAAAAAACGTATACAGTTATGGCATAATAATTCTACATTTTCTAACATTTTAATTCTCCTTTATTTCTTACTAATTTTTCTAAAAATACAGCTACTCCATCTTCATTATTTGTTTCTGTTACTTCTTTTGCGCATGCTTTTACCTCTTCATTTGCATTCCCCATTGCAACACTATATCCTGTAACATTAAACATTGTAACATCATTATAATCGTCCCCTATGCTGATAGCATCTTTGGTATCTATGTTTAATTTTTTACAAAATTGTTCTACTCCATAACCTTTTGAAGTAAGTTCATCTGCTACATCACAATAAGTGATATCAGTTGGCTTTACAACAGGATTTGTTAAACTCTTAGACTGATTTTTAATTTCTATACCTTCCATATGTGTTATTTTATTTTTTAATTCTCTAATTTTTTCAAAATCTTTATCTTGCAATATACATTGCATAACTTCTGTTTTTTCTAAAAATTGTTCTATTGGCTCTGATAATAATGTATCGCTAAAATTATCGTCTATTTTTGTAACTACTCTTGTCTGTTTAGTATTCATAATAAATTTTACATCATTTTCTTTTGCCATTTCATATATTTTTATGCAATCCTCTTTTTTCATTTTATTACTAAATAAAAATTCTTCTTTTTTATAATCATATCCTGCAGCACCATTAGAGCTAATAACATAGTTACTGGCTCCTACTTCTTGGCTAATCTGTATTGCACTTTTTTTAGGTCTACCTGAACAAATTACTACAAGTATACCTAATCCGCACAACCTCCTTTATTGCATCTTTTGTCCTTTTTGTAATTATTCTTTCATCATTTTTTAATGTACCATCAATATCAATGAATACAGCTTTATACAATTTCATCATCTCTCTTTCTACTGAGACCATTTTATCATAAGTATATAAAAAAAGACAGTTTATACAAGAAAAAAATTATTAATTATTTGTTAACAATTTTTTGTATCTTTTGCTTACTTCATTCCAATTCACAATATTCCAAAAGGCTTCTACATATTCTGGTCTTTTTGTTTTATATTGCAAATAATACGAATGTTCCCACATATCTAATACTAAGAGAGGTTGGCATCCCCAAAGAGTTAAATTTTGATGTTTTTCACATTGTAAAACTTCTAATTTTTGCCACTTTGGAACCCAAACTAACATGCACCATCCCGAAGCCTCTACTGCCTTACTTGCTTCAGTAAATTGTTGCTTAAATTTTTCAAAACTTCCAAAATCTTTAATAATTTGTTCCATTAATTGTGTATTTGGTTCTGTTGGAATTGCTGGTCCCATATTTAAGAAAAATAGCTCATGTAAAATAACTCCTGAACCAAAAAAACTTAAATTTTTTTCCAAACATTTTATGTTCTCAAAATTTCCTGTATTTCTTGCATTTTGTAATTTTTCTTCTGTTTTATTTGTATTATCTACATATCCTTTATATAAAATATTATAATGTAAATCTAATGTTTCTGTGGAATAATATGGTTCTAGGCTATTTAAAGGATATGGTAAGTCAATCATTTTTAACATAATAAAAAACCTCCTAAAATTCCTATAAATTAATATATTCATTTTAAGAGATTTTATTATTAATATTCAATTCTTTATTATATTTATATCTTTTTTCTTTTCTTTTTAGTCTTTTCTTACTAATTCGTACTTGGCAAACAGAAATAAATACCAATAGTATTAATAACACAACTAATGTTATTTTATTTTTTAAAATTTCTATTATTTTTCCGAATCCATTTAACTTAAATTCATATTTTCCTTCGATTTTATCATAAGTAACGGTTTCTTTATCCTCATTTTTATTATTGTCTCCTTTAGTTTTGTATCTAGTTATCCCATCTTCCTCTATTATATCAACTATCTTATGTGTAATTATTTCATTTCCTTGCCTAAAAGATATAATATCGTTTACTCTTAAATCTTCCTGCTTTATCTTTTTAGTAAATATAGCATCTCCTGTCATAATAGTTGGTTCCATACTTTCAGAAACGATAACAAAACTTTTATATCCCAAGAAATCTGGAGTTTCGTTTGGGTTTAAACAAGACTTTATAAACATTGTAAAACTAAATATGATAATTGGTATTAAAATCATATAAATCAGTATACTAAGTATTTTTATAAATATATACATATGTCTACTTGATTTGTTAAAATCACTAATTTTGTACACTTTTTTCTCCTTTTCTTATGTATTATCTCTATTAAATATAACATATGACATTTTTCTTTTCAATATTCGATATGTATGTCATAAAAATGTAATATTTTTAATAACATTTTTGAGTTATAATAAATAATAAGAATATACTAAAACTTTGGAGGATACTAAATGGATAATAATGTTTTAATTATTTCTGAAAAAGATCAAAAGGCATATTTACCTTACAAATATGCTGATGTTGAAAAAATTTATCATGATTCAGAAAACAAATATAAATCTACAAAAGACGTAATTGAACAGTTATATGTGTTACCTTTGAATCAGTTTAAAAATGCACCAGTAGCTAGATTTAGAGAAACTTTTAACTTAATGCTACATAAAGAAAAAACATCTATTATAAGTGCTTTGGATTTAAGTTTAGAATTAATGTTCAAATACGAATTAAATCCTATTATTATTGCGGCTTGTAGGAATCTAGATGAGTTAGACATTTATTTAGATTGTTTAGATGAAAATGAATTATTTGATTTTAGATGTTTTGAAATCAGATTTGAAGTAGCACCTAGTATTTATAAAAAACAATTAAAAGAATCTTATTAGAAATTAGAAGAGGAAAGATTTTATAAAATCTTTCCTTCTAATTATTTAATCGGTCTATTTAAACTATATTTAATATCTTCTTTACTATATTGCTCTGGTTTTAATCCTACTCTACCTCTCATATAATCTAATAACAAAACAATAAAAATAGTTGTTATGCAGCCAATTATAATAAAGGTATTTGCCGTTGTTGTTATTTCAAGTAGTAACGCACATAATAAAGATATACCAGCTGTAAATAAATTTGATGATAAATGTTTTAGTGCAGTAATTTTTGGTCTTATTTTTCTATTTGTAAAGTTATTTAAATATCGACTAATTAATGCTTGATATGGTCCTTTTATTGCATATTGTAGTAAATATAATAGAAAGATTAGTATTAAAGAAGATTTAGAAAGTGGATCTCCACCAATAAAACCTATAATAATACAAGAAATAGTAACAGGAATAGTTAAATATGTTAATGTTTTATTTCTAAAAGCATTGTGTATTTTATTACTTTGTCTTGATGTAAAAGCTGCTGATAACTGTAGTAATGCAAAAATAACTCCAAAATATTCTTCTGGTACTTTCATTTCACTTAACATACTGCTTCTTAAATTTACAATTCCTAGAACTAGTCCCATAAAAACAGCATTTAACGAAATCAATAGTTTAATTCTTTTAGATTTAGCAAAAAATCCAAGTGAATCTCTTAGTTGTCCAAAATATTCTTTTAAGCTAATAGGCTTTACTTTTTCTTCTAAGATAACTGTATGTCTAAATTTAAAAGATATTATTGTTGAAATAACACAACATATAAAACATAAAATCATTGGAATATATCCGTTAATAACAAATGTAAATCCAGCAATTACAGATGATATGGAATCAAAAAGATAAAAATAAGAAGCGGATTTTCCATCTATCGTAGAAAATACTTTTCCCCTCTTTTTTCCTGTTGGTAATGAATCATATAAAATATTTGACTCACAAATTCCTTTTGTTGAATATCCTAGTGCATAAATAAATTGTATTATTAATAATTCATAATAATTTTGCATAAAAATCATAGCTAATATACTCAAAGAGTACAATACATTTCCTATGATTAAGCAGTTCTTTTTTCCAATTCTGTCGACTAAACTAGTTACTGGTAATTGCCAAAAAGTATTTAACAATGTATAGAAGGCATCTGCAAATAATACTTGAGATGCAGATAATCCTTTTACTTGTGTTAAAAATAAGAATATTATAGGAAAATAAAATAACAAATCCCATGAAACAGTTTTGTAAATTGGAAAAATTCTAACATTTTTCTTTTTGTGTCTTATAATTTGTTCTTTAGTATTTTTCATTCTCTTCTCCTTATTCATCATATTTTAATCATAACAAAATTATTTTTTTTTGACAAGTTTTTTCATAATAATATTTAGTTTTTTACATAAAATATAGTTACGATTCAAATTTATATTAGTTTGAAATTATAGCTCAATGGTAACAAAATTTAGATAATATAAATTATAAAAAATGGGAGAATTTAATGAATCAAATTTTAAGTACGAAAATTAAAAATAATAAAAAAGTAAATAAAAAATTTTTCAAATTGCAATTTACAATTTCTATTATTCTAATGCTCTCTCTTATTATATTCATAATATATTCTTTTTTTAATTTAAATAAAAAGGAACAACTTTCTAGTAATTTAATTGGTAATTATAATATTTATAAGCTATATGCAAATACTTTTCAGGAAGTTCAAGAAAATGATGATGAAAATAGTCTTTTCGGAATAATTGAAATTCCTAAAATAAATGTTTATTACCCTGTTTTTTCTAATCTAAATGAAGAATTATTAAAAATTTCTCCTTGCAAGTTTTATGGTACTAATCCACAAGAAAATGGTAATATTTGTATTGCTGGTCACAATTATAATAATTCTATGTTCTTTAGTAATCTTTATCTATTAAACAATAATGACGAAATTTATATTTATGATAATTCAGGAAACAAGTACATTTATAAGGTTTTTAGTTTTTATGAGGTACACGAGTCAGATCTTTCACCAATTTTCGATTATAATCCATTCTCGAAAGAATTAACTCTAATTACTTGCAATAATTTGAATCTAAATAGAATGATAATAAAAGCACGTCAAGTTGATTAAAATATTATATAGAAAATAACATAAAAAAAGAAGACTTTTGCTATAAAAGTCTTCTAAATTTATTTACTAAATATTTTTATAATCTTTAATCTTTTTATAAGCATATACTGCTGATATTCCAAATACAACAACTAACATAGCAACTGGGATTGAATCTTCAATACCTGTTTTTGGTAAGTTTGTGTTATTGTAAATACTTGAATTATTTGTATTTCTGTTTTGGTTGTTTGCATTATTGTTTGTTCCTGCTGTATTAGTATTTGTTGCTCCATTGTTTGTGTTTCCTGAATTAGTATTTGTACCATTACTTGTTAAAGTATCTGTTAAATCGTTAAATCCATTATTATCTGCTGCATTAACGCTTGTAGTAAATAAAATTACCATTGTACTAATTAATAAAATTGAAATTACTTTAATTAAACTTAATTTTTTCATATTGACTTCTCCTTATCTTTTACATATTTTCTATTATTATTTATACATTCGTTATTTATTATACCACTTTTTTTGGTATAATTCAAGCGAAAACTATAAAAAACACATAGAACAATAGATTTCTTTTGTTTTTCTGATAATATTGTATACTTAAAAATATTTTTCGTCAATAGTTTTTGTATATATATTTTTTTACATTTCTATTACAAAACTATTACATATGTTACATAATTTAAACATTAAATTTAAATAACACAATATCCCCATCTTGCATAATATATTCTTTTCCTTCTGAACGAACTAATCCCTTTTCTTTAGCTGCTAACATACTACCTTCTTTTATTAAATCATCATAAGAAACAACCTCTGCTTTTATAAATCCTCTTTCAATATCAGAATGGATTTTTCCAGCAGCTTGTGGGGCTTTAGTTCCTTTTTTTATTGTCCAAGCTCTTACTTCTGGTTCACCAGCTGTTAAGAAAGACATTAATCCTAGTAAATCATAACTTTTTTTAATTACTTTGTCTAGTCCTGATTCTTCTAATCCTAAAGCATCTAACATTTCTTTTTTATCTTCTTCATCTAGTCCTGAAAGTTCTTCTTCTATCTTCACACATAAAGGAATTACTTCTGCTTTTTCTTTTTTTGCATATTCTTTTACTTTTAAAACCATTTCTTCATTTTCAGCATTTTCTATTTGTTCTTCTGAAATATTTGCAATGTATAAAATTGGTTTTGTAGTAAGTAAAAACATATCTTTTACTAGAATTTGTTCATCTTCGGTAAATTCTAAGGCTCTTGCTGAGATTCCATTTTCTAAATTTTCTTTTATTTTTTCTAATAAATCTATTTCTTCTTGATATTTTTTATCCGCTTTTAAATTCTTTTTGGCTTTATCTAATCTTTTATTTACTGTTTCAATATCTGCAAAGATTAATTCTAAATTAATTGTTTCAATATCTCTTATTGGATCTACATTTCCATCAACATGTACTACATTTCCATTTTCAAAACATCTAACAACTTCTACAATAACATCTGTTCCACGAATATGAGATAAAAACTTATTACCTAATCCTTCTCCTTTACTTGCTCCTTTTACTAATCCTGCAATGTCAACAAATTCAATAACTGCATGTGTCGTTTTTTGTGGATGATACATTTGAGTTAATTTATCTAATCTTTCATCTGGTACAGGAACAACACCAACATTTGGTTCTATTGTGCAAAATGGATAGTTTGCACATTCTGCTCCAGCTTTTGTTATACTATTAAACATCGTACTTTTTCCTACATTTGGAAGCCCTACAATTCCTAATTTCATTTATTATTATCTCCTTCATTTTTATATTTATAAATTTTTAAAATATATTCTCGTCTCTAATAGAGACGAGAAGCTTCATATTTTCATATTTTTTTTCCAGTTTTGAAGTTCTGTATCAAAACTTTCCTCTATCCAAAATTTGAGTTGGTAATCTAGTCCAATTGTAATCAATTCTTCTAATTCATATGAATGCATCTCTAAACATTCTATAATCTGCTGAATTAGATTGTTTTCTAACTCTCTTTGCTCACATGAAATATCTTTTAGCAAATCGCCATCTATAACCCTAGTTGCTACTATTTTAGGCCTTTGCATACATTTACATTCCTCTATCATAATGATTTTTAATCTTTCATCATATGGTGGAATTAATGATATTAAAAATCCCTCAAAATACTTCAACTCTTCTTCTTTTAGATATTCTGAAAATATTTGATTTTTTTGCATACAGTCTTTACCTCCTTGATGTCTCTTCAAGAATATCATATTATGTGAAATAAGTCAAATTAAATCTTTTTTTCAATCTCTTCTAACAATTGATTTATAAATTCTTCTGTTGTCATTGTTCCTAAATCTCCTTTTTTATGAGAACGAACTGACAATTTATTTTCTTCTACTTCTTTTTGCCCTATAACTAACATATATGGAATTTTTTCTAGTTGCGCTTCACGAATCTTATAACCTATCTTTTCATTTCTATCGTCTACTTTTACTCTTAATCCTTTTTTTGTAAATTTCTCTTTTAATTTATAGCAATAGTCATGTTGATTATCTGTTATTGGTAATATTTTTACTTGTGTTGGTGCAAGCCATACTGGAAGATTACCTTTTGTCTCTTCTAGTAAGAATGCTATAAATCTATCTGATGAACCTAATATTGCTCTATGAATAACTACAGGTCTATGCTCTTTTCCATCCTCACCAATATATTCTAATTCAAATCTTTCTGGTAAAGCAAAATCTAATTGACATGTTGGTATTGTTATATCATGATTTAATTCTGTCTTTATTTGTATATCAATTTTTCGTCCATAAAAAGCTGCCTCTCCTTCTGCTTCATAGAAGTCTATATTTAACTCTGTTAATATTTCTCTTAATTGATTTTCTGCTGTTTCCCACATTTCATCATTATCAATATATTTTTCTTTATTGTTTTTATCTCTTAAAGATAATCTATATTTGAATGCAGAACTTGGAAATCCAAAGTCTTTTTGATAAACTTCGAAAATTAAATTTAGAACTTTGCCAACTTCCTCTTTTATTTGATCAGGTCTTACAAATAAATGCGCATCATTTTGACACATTTGACGCACTCTCTCTAATCCACATACTGCTCCACTATTTTCATATCTAAAATCGTGTGCCAACTCTCCTATTCTTATTGGTAAATCTCTATATGAATGCATTTCATTTTTATATATTAACATATGATGTGGGCAGTTCATTGGTCTTAATACCATTTCTTCTGTATCCATTTTCATAACTGGGAACATGTCATCTTTGTAGTGGTCTCAATGTCCACTTACTTTATATAATTCAGTATTTGCAAGTGATGGTGTATAAACATGGTTGTATCCTAATTCAATTTCTTTGTCTTGTATATATCTTTCTAAAATCCTTCTTATTGTTGCACCATTTGGTAAATACATTGGAAGACCTGAACCCACTAATTTATGAGTCATAAATATTTTTAAATCTTTTCCTATCTTTCTATGGTCTCTTTGCTTTGCTTCTTCTAATAAATTTAGGTGTTCCTCTAATTGACTTGCTTTTGGGAAAGAAATAGCATAAATTCTTTGTAACATTTTATTTTTTTCGCTACCTTTCCAATATGCACCTGAAGAAGACAATATTTTAACTGCTTTTACCTTTCCAGTGCTTACTAAATGTGGACCTGCACATAAATCTGTAAAATCTCCTTGTTTATAGAAACTAATTTCTTCTCCTTCTGGTAATTCCTCAATTAATTCTTGTTTATAAGGTTGTCCTTCCATTAATTTCAAAGCTTCAGCTTTTGGCAAAGAAAACCTTTCAATTTCTATATTCTCTTTTATAATTTTTTTCATTTCATTTTCTATTTTTTCCTTGTCTTCTTCTGTAAATGGGTTTTCTACATCAAAATCATAATAAAAACCATCATCAATAGCAGGTCCAATTGCAAATTTAACCTTTGGAAATAATCTTTTTACAGCTTGTGCCATAATATGTGATGTTGTATGCCAATATGCTTTTTTCCCTTCCAAATCATCATCTTGGAAAGTATGAATAACTAAGTTGCAATCGTCTTGTAATTCATGTCTTAAATCTTTTATCTCTCCATCAACCTCTCCACATGTTGCTACTCTTGATAATCCTTCACTTATTTTTTTAGCCACTTCTAACACAGTGCTACCTTTTTCTACTTCCAGTACACTACCATCTTTAAGACTTACTTTAATCATAAAAACTCCTCCTTTTTTTCCCTAAATGTCCAATTGGGGACGTTTCCTTTTGGACATTTTTGTCCAATTTGGGACACATCTTTTTATTTTCTAAACAAAAACACTCCCAATGGATATTTTTTATCCATAGGAGTGCATATACACGGTTCCATCCTATTTTTTAACTTAATTTAAGATTATAACGTATCTTACGCGTCTAGCTTATTCACTAGAAACATTAGAAGAGTTAGTTTTCAAATAGCTTTTTTGAAATTGGTTTCCAGCCTATGACCAATTATCTCTATCAATAAGTCCTATTTTACTCGTCTCTTACTTGTTTTTGCCTTATGTTAATAGTTTAATCTTTTTTTTGAAAAAAGTCAATAGAAATTCTTTACTTTTTTGATTTCTTATTATATAATCGTTACTGTTCAGCTTGGATATGCTTCCATAGCTCAGTTGGTAGAGTGCTACCTTGGTAAGGTAGAGGTCACGGGTTCAATTCCCGTTGGAAGCCCCATACAAAAATAAAAAAAGTTATCTGGAAAAACCAGATAACTTTTTTTAAGTTTTGCTTATTTCCGCAAGATTATGTAACCTTGTTTGTATTCACAGTTAAAATATAGTTTCCTATTTAAACATATTTTTTATTGCTTTTTTACGTATTCTTTGAATAGCATTATCTACTGATTTTACTGGTGAATCTAGTTTTTCTGCTATTTTTACGTAACTTTCACCTTTCATAAATCTATCTAAAACTTGCTTTTCAAATTTACTTAAGTTTTTATTTACTGCACTTTCTACTTCTTCATAATACTCTTTTTTCATAATTGTCTCTAATGGATCTTCTATTGTATTACTATTAAATGTATCAATTAGTTCTACGCTGTCTTCTTCATTATTATCATATGCTGCCGTATTTAAAGATAAATATGAATTTAATGGCATATGTTTCTGCCTGTTAGAAGTTTTAATTGCAGTTATTAATTGTCTTTCTATACATATATTAGCAAATGATTTAAATGAGTTTTGTTTTTCTGAATTAAAGCTTTTTATTGCTTTAAATAAACCTATCATTCCTTCTTGAACTATATCATCTTTTTCTGCGCCAATCATAAAATATTTGCTTACTTTTATATTAACAAGGTCTTGATATTTTTCTAGTAAATATGTTAAAGCGTCTCCATTTCCTTGTTTTATTTGAGATATTATTTGTTCATCAGTCTCATCCTTATATTTGTCTGTTGTAAAAAATACATTTTCATTTTGCATTAGTCAAAATACCTCCAAAAGTGCTTTTTTAGTATTATATATATCTAAAATACTAATGTCAAGCACTTTTTATTATCTTTAATACTATTCACTTAATTCAGTTTTCAACATTTGCCATACTTCTTCTGTTTCCATATCTTTTTCCCAAGAAGCAACTCCTGCTAAATTATGTTCTTTTATTAGTGAAACTTTTGCTTTTAGAGAATCAATATCTTCTATCCATATTTGTCTTGTGTTATCTCCCTCTGTATATTCCACATAATTTTGCTTTAATTCGTCATCCCATTTTTTCTCTACATTGTCTGGTATTATTGAATCTAAATTTTTCATAGGTACTGCATTATTACTAACTAGTTCTCCTGCCGAATTAGTTACCCAAACTCTTGTATATAGTGGCACAGCTAATATGATTTTTTCTGATTCTATTTCCTCTGTTTGTAAAAATTTATTTAAACTTAATTCAACCCAATTGTATCCAGCTGTTGTACCTGGCTTAGTACTAGAAACTCCATATTGGTCATAAGCCATAAATACAATATAATCTGCTACATCTCCTATTACATGCCTATCAAAACATAATGACCATGTTTCTCCTCCATCTGGTGCTGTAACATCTACTGATGTTACTAGTCCTATTTCTTTTAAACGTGGAGTAAGCTCTATAATAAACCTTGAATACATATCTTTATCTTCTTGTTTCATATTCTCAAAATCAACATTTATTCCATCTAGTTTATATTTTACACATTTATCAACAATACTTTCTATTAATCTTTGTCTCGCTGAATAACTATTCATAATTTCAGATGTTATTTCTAAACTTTCTGTTGCTGCCTCTGCATTAGAAATCATTGGCCATACTTTATATCCATTATTATGTGCCCATTCAATATAAGCTTGTCCACTACTTCCTATATTTTCTCTTAAGTTTCCATTTTTATCTAGATAGAAGAAAGATGGTGAAACTACATTAACCCCGTCAATTGTTGTCCCGCTTCTGTCTGGTGCTGAACCATATTCAGAAAAATAATCCCATGTTAGATTAACTTTTCCTTCAATTTGTTTTTCTTCGTCCATATTTTCTCTTACAGTAAACTCATTTTCTAATTTATTAGATTTAATATATCCTAATTTTCCATTTGCAGTTCTAATTCTTGCATAACCATCATCAGTAGAAACAACAATTACGCAATCTCCTTTTTTTATTCTATCTACTGTTTTTGCAATAAAATTTGTAGAAGATTTAACAGAAATATTAGAAGTTACAATTGCTCTTTTTTGTTCTCTATCAAGAGAGTCCATTGTTACTACTTTTGTTTCTTCTATATTAGCAATGTCTACATCATATACATCTGCCATTTCTGATATTGGTAAGTATACATTTCCGTTTTTTTCAATTGCATGTGCATATATTTGTTTATTAGATCCGGTTTATTGTAATTACATTTTCTTCAAATCCTATTGCTGCACTTTTCTTTTCATATGTAGTTATAATTTGATTAGTCTCTTCATCTTCATAAATATATTTATCAAAGAAATTTGCAATATCTTGCTGAGACAAATATATAATGTCATTTTCTATTAATACTTCATTTTTTAAATTAGAAGTTACATTTCTATTATTAATTACAAGATTTGTTGTTTTGTTATTATCTAAAATAATAAAATTATTAGCTATCATTGCTATTACAAATATTACAAATAAAGCTATAACTGTTAAAAAAGTTCTTGCAATAATTTTCTTTTTCTTTTCTACTTCTTCCCTTGACATTTTTCTATTAGGTTTTGGTTCTTTCGTTGCTATTCTTTTCCCTTTTCCCATGTTTTTCTCTCCTTACTTTTTTCTTTTTACAATACTATATCATAAATTATTTTTTTCGCAAATAAAATTTATAAAAAATTAATTATTTTTGTTATATTTAGTATATGTAGAAATTATAATTTCATATTGCGTAACTCTTGTTTTTGTTCTGGCGTGATTCTATAAGACTCTATTCCTTTTTGTAGTGCTTTGTTATAAGTAAATTTATCTATTTTTGCCTTTTTTAAATACTTTATAGTTTCATCATAATATTTAATTAAACAAATAGATATTGCCCATGCTACTGCCATTTGAACATAATATGCTGTATTTTTTATACTATCAAATATTTCAAAATTTTGATTTAAGTAACTTTCTTCTATGTAATAATCTAAAAGCATAACTACTCCAAATCGAATTTCAAACTCTTTATTGGATTTTAGATATGTTTGTATGAAATCCCACATTTCTTCTTTATGTTTTTTTGTTATTTTAAGCCCAGCACAAAATACGTCACAAACAGCCCAGTTATCAATTTTAGGTATAAAATTTGTTATATATTTTAAAATAGTACTAAATTCTTCCTTTGCCTGTCCAATTAGCATACCTTGTAGCATAATTTCTTCATAGTACTCATTATCTATGTTTTTCATCAATTCTTTAAAATCATATTGTTTTAGTAATTCTTTTGCATAATTTCTAAGTACCGGCACTCTTA
>CALYAH010000076.1 GCA_944393455.1 uncultured Clostridia bacterium | reverse complement strand
CGCGTAAGCGACCAAATGAGCTGAAAGCGAATGCGATTGGAGCAACTTACTTTCGTTGAAAGATTTATCTTTCAACATCATTAGTTGCGACACACAAGGTGTTGCATACTAATATAAATTATAATTAAGGCTGACAAGTAACTTTTAAATAAAATTTTTGGTAAATGTTTTTCTATGTATTGGACAAATACCATATTCTTTTATCGCAGCTATATGTTTAGCTGTACCATATCCTTTATGTGACACAAATCCATATTGAGGATATATTTCGTCCCATTGTCTCATAATTCTATCCCTTGTCACTTTAGCTAGAATAGATGCTGCTGCTATATTATAACATTTGCTATCCCCTTTTATAATAGAATCATATGGGATTCCTCTTGTATTAATATGAGTTAAAGCATCTACTAAAATTAAATCTGGCTTTATATCTAAACCATCTACCACTTCTGTCACTCCCGTTTTTGTTGCATTTAAAATATTAATATCATCAATTACATCTTGTCCTATAATAGCAACTGAATAACTAATAGCTTCTTCTATAATTAAATCATATAATTTTTCTCTCTTTTTTTCAGAAACCTTTTTTGAATCATTAATTCCTTCTATCATTGAATCTTGTGGCATAATAACACCTGCTATCACAACAGGCCCTGCCAAAGGTCCTCTACCTGCTTCGTCTATTCCACATATATTTTTAAATCCCTTATTATATAAATCTTTTTCTATTTCTTTTAATTTTGTTAATCTTTCTAATTCTTTTTCCTTCATTTTATTTCCTTCTATTCTTCAATTTGTTCTAAACCACTTAATGAATATACACCTTTATATCCAAGTGTATTATATATATCTACTACTTTTGCTTCATCTTCATTAAATTGAATTAAATAAGCTTCTTTTTCATCTTCATCTATTTCTATTTTATCAAGCCCCATATAAGCCAAAGCTTCCTTTGTAACATAATAGCAAGCTGACAAGTCAATTCCACTACCTTGTGGTATCGAAATATTTAATGATGCATCATCTGCTTTTTTTAGCCCTACTTCATTTATATAAATTTTTTGTATCGCTTCTTGTTTTTTCGTCTCATCTTTTGATGGTCCCATTTCAAAATTTACTTCTTCTACATATTCTTTTGCTTTTGCTTGTATTAATAACATATTAGTTCTTAATCCTTCTAATTGTGCTTGTGTTATAGTGCTCTTCCCATTATAAATAGTAATTCCTGCAATAATCATTAATACTATAATTGTTACAATCAAACTTATTAACGTTATACCTCTATTTTCTTTTATTTTCATTCATCTCATCCTTTTCTTTCTTTTTGCATTTATTATATATTTTTGTCGTTTTTTTTTCAATATTTTTTCACAAAATATTCACAAACCTCTTGTATTATATTATTAAAATAGGATATGATATGAACAATATATCAATTCATGTAGGAGGTTTTTAAAATGGATGAAAATCAAGAAAAAAAATCAAATTTCACGACAGTTCAAAATCCAAGTGCCTATAAAACGATTTACGATACAGAAAATAAATCAAAATCAAAAATTGGATTTGGTAGAGGATTTTTATTACCTTTTATAAGTGGAGTTTTAGGATGTACAGTAGTAATTGGAACATGTTTTGGAGTTCCTTCTATAAAGTCAAAATTATTGGGTACTACTTCTAATTCTGACAACTCAAATTCTTCTAATTCACTTTCTAGTGGATATGTAAGCCAAACTTCACTATCTAATTATTCAGATACTGCTGTTTATGCAGCTAATAAAATTCTTCCTTCTATTGTAGGAATTAAAGTAGAGTATAATGTAAATTCTTTAATTTCTATGTTCGGAAGACAAACTCAAACACAAACAGCAACAGCTAGTGGTTCTGGTATTATTATTAGTGAAGATGGATATATATTAACCAATAATCATATTGTTTCTACATCTTCTTCAGAATCATATTATGAAGTTTCTGATGCTACAAAAGTAACTGTTACTTTATTTAATGATGAAACTGAATATGAAGCAAAAATTATTGGTAAGGATGAAGAAACTGATTTAGCAGTTATAAAAATTGAGAAAACTGGATTAGCAAAAGCTGAATTTGCTGATTCTGACAATATAAAAGTCGGAGAATTCGCAATGGCTGTTGGAAATCCTTTAGGAATGCAAAGCAGTATTACATGTGGTGTTATAAGTGCAGTTAACAGAGAAGTTACCGACTCAGACGGAAAAACATTTACTCTAATTCAAACAGATGCTGCTATCAACTCTGGTAATAGCGGTGGTGCTTTAGTTAATAGTGAAGGTAAAGTAATTGGAATTAACACACTAAAATTATCTGGAACAGGAATTGAAGGTATGGGATTTGCTATTCCAATTAACTCAACAACAGATATTACTTCACAATTAATTCAATATAGTAAAGTAAAAAGACCATATATTGGAATTACTGGTATGGATTTAGACGAAGAAACAGCTAAAACTTATAATTTAGTTGTTGGCGCTTATGTAAAATCAGTAGATGATTTTTCAGCTGCTGAAAAGGCTGGTATTAAGATTGGTGATGTAATCATCGAAGCCGATGGCAAAAAGATTACAACTATGGACGAACTAAATGAAATTAAAAACTCTCATCAAATTGGTGATGAAATGAAGATTAAAGTAAATCGTGATGGACAAGAAAAAGAATTGACACTTACTCTTGGAGAACAACCATAAGTTTTCACTTTTAATTCACACAATGGACAAAAATAGTTGTTAAAATACAAACATAGTCAGTAAACATACTGATTTGAAATAAAAAACATCCCCTTTTATTTTCAAAAAAAGAGAAGCTTAATCGCTTCTCTTTTTATTTTCTATAATATAACTAAGTCCATCTCACTTGTATTAGTTTCATTTCCATAAGCATAAATAATATATATAACCTTATCTGTTACATAAAATTCTGTTGATTTCTCTATAGTATAAATATCACTTGATGTATCTCTACTATAAATATTATATCCTAACTTCTTTAAATCTTCTACCTTTTTTTGTTCAGCTGTTATCTCTGAATTTATTTTATCTTGAACTACTTGTTTATCTAAATTCGCAATTTTTAGTGTTTCTTCTAATGTAATTTCTTTATTGTTTCTCAAATCATAGTTATATGTTTGGATAATTACTTTTTGTGCATTTGAACCTTCTTTGAGATTAGATTTTATTACAAGAGATAATATATCGTCTTGAACATTAGCTGCGTATTCAACTGTGTATACAATATTTCTATTTTCACTTTGTAACACATTAGTTGATATTTTTACAAATATATCTTCGATCTCTTTATTATATTGTTCGATTATTTCATTTTTTATATTTATATATGGTATACGAATCTCTAAATCATAGCTGTTTAGCTTACTTTCCTTTTTCTCATATTTAGTATAAACTATTGATTTATCACTCTCTAATTTTTTATTATCATTTTGCCCATCATCTTCTATTTGATTATTAAAGATTTGATTAAAATCAGATTTTAATACTTCTTCCTCTTCTTCTGTTTTCTTCCCAAATTCTGTTTCTTTAGCTATTCCTACTAAACTTCCAATATCTATTCTAGCATAAAATTGTACATAAAAAGCTATAATAATAGAAATGATACATACAACCACAATAGAAATATAAAGTATTAATTGTTTTTTCTTAATTTTATTTTTCTCTGGTAATGTTACATTCATGGCTCAACCTCATAATTTTATTTGCAAGTATTTTGCTAATTATAATTATAACATTTATATTTTTATTTATCAATACAAAATTTAGCAGTATTTTATATATTTTGTAATATTATTTCTTAAAATACTATCTTAATTTAAAATTAATATTTAAGCATATTATTGACTATTCACTATTTTTGCGGTATTATATTGTAGATTAAATTTATTTAGAAATGAGGAATTTGAAACGTATGTTATGTTCAGAATGTAATAAAAATCCAGCAATACTTTTTTATAAAAAAATAGAAAATGGTAAAGAATCATTAGAAGGTTATTGTTATAGCTGTGCCCAAAAAAAGGGAATTAACCCAACAGAGGTCTTAGCAGATCAAAACGATATACTTTCTAAAGATAAAATAAATATTAATGATATGACAAAACAATTTGAAACTATTTTTAAAGATTTAGCTGAAAATATAAATTTAGAAGATATAGAAAATATCGAAGGAGCTATTACTTTTGAAAATCAGGATGAAAATGCTGATGAAGATGCACCTAAAATTGCTGGTGCTGCTATTCCATTGGGTTCTATTTTTTCTAATATGTTTCAAAACAAATCTACACAGGAAGAACCAAGTAATGGAAGAAGAAAAGTAAAAGTAGAAAAGAAAAAAAATACAAAACAAAATAAAAAGAAAAAGTTTTTAGATGTCTATGGTACTAATCTAACTAATAAAGCTAAGAATAATGAATTAGACATTGTAATTGGTAGAGATAAAGAAATACAAAGAATTGTACAAATTTTAAATAGACGTTCTAAAAACAACCCTTGCTTAATTGGTGAACCAGGTGTTGGAAAAACCGCAATTGCACAGGGATTAGCTATAAAAATTGCTAATCATAATGTTCCTGCCAAACTTTTAAATAAAGAAGTCTATTTATTAGACATGACAGCAGTTATTGCTGGTACTCAATTTAGAGGTCAATTTGAGTCTAGAATGAAAGGAATTATTGATGAGTGTAAGGAATATGGAAATATCATTTTAGTAATTGATGAAATTCATAATATCATTGGTGCAGGAGATGGTGAGCACTCTATGAATGCTGCTAATATCTTAAAACCTGCTCTATCTAATGGTGAAATCCAATTAATTGGAACAACCACTTTAAAAGAATATAGAAAATATATAGAAAAAGATTCAGCATTAGAGCGTAGATTCCAACAAGTCTTAGTAGAAGAACCAAATATTGATGACTCTATTGTGATTCTTGAGGGCATAAAGAAATATTATGAAGAATACCACAAAGTAAAAATATCTTCTGATGTTATTCGTCAATCTGTTATTATGTCTGAAAAATATATTCATGATAGATTTTTACCAGATAAAGCAATTGATATTTTAGATGAAGCTTGTTCTAGAATCAATTTAGAAAATAAAGATTTGTATAGATTAGAAATGTTAAAACAAGAACTTACAAAAGTGCAATCTGAAAAAGAAGAAGTCGTTGCAGCTGATTCTACTGAAGATTATCAAAAAGCTGCAGATTTAAAAACTCGTGAATGTCAGTTAATTGAAGAAATCGATATACTAAACAAAAAAATGAAACCTAAACAATTGACTGTTCAAGATATAGCTAATGTAATTGAAAGTTGGACTAAAATTCCTGTTAAGAAAATAACAGAAGCTGAAACTCAAAAATTATTAAACTTGGAAACTAATCTTCATAAAAGGATTATTGGTCAAGATGAAGCTGTTAGTAGTGTTGCAAGAGCTATTAGAAGAAATAGAGCAGGACTAAAAAGTACAAAAAGACCACCATCTTTTATATTTGTTGGACCAACAGGAGTAGGTAAAACTCAACTTGCTAAAACATTAGCATATGAAATGTTTGGAAATGAAGACGCTATTATCAGAATTGATATGTCAGAATATATGGAAAGTCATTCAACATCTAAATTAATAGGTAGCCCTCCAGGATATGTGGGCTATGATGATGCTGGCCAATTGACAGATAAAGTAAAAAGAAAACCTTATTCTATTATTTTACTAGATGAAATTGAAAAAGCACATCCAGATGTATTTAATATATTATTACAAGTATTAGATGATGGAAAATTAACGGACAGCCAAGGAAATACTGTAAACTTTTCAAACACCATTATTATCATGACATCTAATGCTGGTTCTAATTTAAATACAAATTCAATCGGTTTTGGAAAACAAAACACAGATAAAAATAAAATAATGGATTCTCTAAAAGAAGTATTTAGACCTGAATTTTTAAACAGAGTTGATGAAATTATAAGCTTTGATTCTTTAACTAAAGAACAACTTTTACAAATTGTTGATTTAATGTTGAAAGACACATTATCTGCTTTAAGTGAAAAAGATATAAAGATGGAAATATCTAAAGAAGCAAAAAATTTCATTTTAGAAAAAGGAACTGATATAAAATTTGGTGCTAGACCTCTAAGAAGAGCAATTCAAAGATATGTTGAAGATGAATTGTCAGAAATGATTTTAAGAAATGAACTTATCGATGGTCAAACTGTACTAATAGATTTTAAAAATGATAAATTAGAATTTGAAGTAAAATAGGAGAAAATTATGTTAAAATATGTACCAAATGCATTAACAGTTGTGCGATTTTTATTGATACCGTTTATATTATTCTATATTTTTACTGGTAATTATATATTAGCATTTATATTTTTTACCTTTTCTGGCTTAACAGATATCGCTGATGGTTTTATCGCACGAAAATTTAATTTAATATCCAATTTTGGTAAATTAATGGATCCACTAGCTGATAAATTAACACAAATAGCAACTCTTACATCACTTGTTATCACAGACATTATTCCACTTTGGATTTTAATAATTGTGTTATTAAAAGAATTCATAATGATAGTTGGTGCCTCTTTCCTTTATGGAAAAGATGTAGTTGTTTATAGTAAATGGTATGGAAAACTTGCTACTGTTCTATTTTATGTAGCAATTGTATGCTCTTTACTATCTAAGCAATTTGATTTGACTGGTATTTGGAGTGACATTGACTTTGGATTATATTGTTTAGCTTTAGCCGCTACAGTTTGTGCTTTAATCATGTATGTAAAGGATTTATATCAAAAAGGATTTATTGATAAACAAGATCTAAAAAAAGAGGTAACTGTCGATAAAAAAGAAAAAAAGAAGAAAAAATAGTTAATAACCGGAATGACTTTGGTTCATTCCGGTTCAATTTTTATTATTCAAAATCTTCTATCAGTTGATTTAAATTTTGTTTACCATTTACTCGAATTCCTTTTTGCATATTTAATTTGTCTGTATCTGTTAAATATTCTGTTGAAATATCAGTTTCCTCATATTCTTTTTCTGTTCCATCTTCTAAAATTTCATAAATCACTACTTTTCCATCTACATCTCTTACCATATAGTGTTCCCCACATTCTCCATCCTCTGCTTTATTTAAAACAATTTCTGTATCAGAAAATTTTTCTATGTTCCAATCACTATATATTTCTTGTAATTCACTTTCTGTTTTGTTTACTAATTCTTCGGGAACTTCTAAATATTGACTTGTAGTATGACCACATTTTTCATAACTTTTTTTGAATGTTATAGAAGCTTTGGGTAATATTTTTTCTTCTTGCGAATTAGTTTGTAATAATTCATTTTGCATCTCTTGATATTCGTCTGTACAGTCA
>CALYAH010000075.1 GCA_944393455.1 uncultured Clostridia bacterium | reverse complement strand
AAAAATCTTAATATATGACTTAGGTGGAGGTACATTTGATGTATCAATACTAGATATTGGTGATGGAGTATTTGAAGTTTTAGCAACAAGTGGAAATACACATTTAGGTGGAGATGATTTTGATAACGCTATAATTGATTATCTTGTTTCAGAATTTAAAAAATCAAATGGAATAGATTTAAAAACAGATAAAATGGCAATGCAAAGATTAAAAGAAGCTGCAGAAAAAGCAAAAATTGAATTATCAGGTGTACAACAAACACAAATCAATTTACCATTTATCACAGCAGATAGTACAGGACCAAAACACCTAGACATTACTTTAACAAGAGCTAAATTTGAAGAATTAATACATGATTTAGTAGAAGGAACAGCAGGACCTGTTAATCAAGCATTAAAAGATGCAGGATTATCAGCAAATGATATTCATAAAGTACTATTAGTAGGTGGATCTACAAGAGTACCAGCAGTACAATAAATGGTTAAAGAAATAACAGGAAAAGAACCAGACAAAGGAATTAACCCAGATGAATGTGTTGCTATAGGAGCAGCTATTCAAGGAGGAGTTCTTTCAGGAGATGTAAAAGATTTAGTATTATTAGATGTAACACCATTATCATTAGGAATTGAGACATATGGAGGAGTATTTACAAAATTAATAGAAAGAAATACAACAATACCAACTAAAAAATCACAAATATTCTCAACAGCAGCAGATGGTCAAACATCAGTAGAAGTACATGTACTACAAGGTGAAAGAGAAATGGCAGCATATAATAAAACATTAGGAAGATTCCAACTAACAGGAATACCAGCAGCACCAAGAGGAGTACCACAAATAGAAGTAACATTTGACATTGATGCAAATGGAATTGTACATGTATCTGCAAAAGATATGGCAACAGGAAATGAGCAAAATGTATCTATAACAGCATCTACAAACTTAACAGAAGAAGATATAGATAAAGCAGTAAAAGATGCAGAAGCACATGCAGCAGAAGATAAGAAAAAGAAAGAAGAAATAGAAGTAAGAAATAATGCTGAAAGTTTAATATATAACAGTGAAAAAACTCTAACAGATTTAGGAGATAAAATAAGTAGTGAAGAAAAATCAAAAGTAGAGACAGAAATTGAAAATACTAAAAAAGCACTAGAAACAAACGAAACAGACAAAATAAAGGAAGCTACAGAAAAGCTTACAAAAGTATTTTATGAAATGTCAGAACAATTATATAAAAATGCAAATCCAAATGGAGCAGCAGGAGCAGACCCAAATGCAGCAAATGCCCAAGCTGAAACAGAAACAAATAATAATGACGGAAATGTATATGATGCAGACTATAAAGTAGAAGATGATAAATAAAAGGGATTTAGGGGACGTTCCTTAAAATCCCCCAAAAGAGGGATTTTAAGGAACGTCCCTAAATCCCTGTAGGAGGAAAAAATGGCAGGAAAAAGAGACTATTATGAAGTTTTAGGAGTTAATAAAAATGCAACAGATGATGAATTAAAAAAAGCATATAGAAAAATGGCTAAAAAATATCACCCAGATGCAAACCCAGATAATAAAGCAGAAGCAGAGGCAAAATTTAAAGAAGTAAATGAAGCATATGAGACATTATCTGATCCTCAAAAAAGAAGAATGTATGACCAATTTGGACCAGATGGACCACAAGGATTTGGTGGAGGTTCAGGACCTTTTGGCGGTCAAGGTGGATATTATTCATATAATGGTTCAGGATTTGATGGGTTTGGAGACTTTGGAGATTTAGGAGATATCTTTTCATCATTTTTCACAGGTGGTTTTGGTAGACAATCAAAAACAAGACAAAATGGACCAAGAAAGGGTGCAGATTTAAATTTGCATATGGATATAACTTTTGAAGAAGCATTTTTAGGAGTAGATAAAGAAATTATAATAACAAGAAATGAAAAATGTAATAACTGTAATGGAACAGGAGCAAAACCAGGAACTAATCCAATTAAATGTCCAAGTTGTAAAGGTACAGGACAAATAAGACAAGTGCAAAATACGATTTTAGGTCAAGTACAAACAACAAGAACATGTCCAGAGTGTCATGGAACAGGAGAAATAATAAAAGAACCATGTGATAATTGTAGAGGAAAAGGAACAGTAAGAAAGCAACCAAAAATAAAAGTGCGTATACCAGCAGGTATTGATGATAATCAAACAGTGGTATTAAGAGGCGAAGGTGATCCAGGAGAAAAAGGTGGACCAAATGGAGATTTATACATTACTGTTAAAATAAAAAAACATAATATTTTTACAAGAAAAGGAAATAATGTGTTATGTGATATTCCAATAACAATAACACAGGCTTCTTTAGGTGCAGAGCTAGAAATTCCTATGGTAGATGGAACAAAGGAAAAATATAAAATTCCAGAAGCTACACAAACAGGAACAAAATTTACAATTAGAAATAAAGGATTTAAATCAATTAATTCAAGTAGCATAGGAGACTTTATTTTTACAGTAACAGTACAAACGCCAAAGAAGTTAACAAAAGAACAAAGAGAATTATTAGTGCAACTTGCTAAAACAATGAATGAACAACCTCCAGTAAAAAAACGTGGGTTGTTTGGGTGAGACAAAAGGGACAGAGCAAATCTGTCTCATTTTTTTGTCAGTTATTGTCGATGTTATATTTTATTTTGCATTTTGACATTTTTCGACAGATTAATGAGACAGATTTGCTCTGTCCCTTCTTGAGTTTTTTACACCCATATGATAAAATAACAAAAAACAAAAAGGAAGAAAGCAATGAAAAAGAAAGTACTAGAAATAAGCGTAAAAATACTAATAATACTGTTACTGATGATATTAATTATATTTTCTTATTATACATTAGTAGACATAGAAACACAGGAACCAAAGGTAATAGAGGCAGAAGTTAATATAGAAGTAAAGCAATATAAAGGACGAAAGGTATTTATTGCAACACATAAAGATGAAGCACAAAGTGACTTAAAAATATTATATTTTCATGGTGGTTCTTATGTAGCAGAGGCTACAAATGAACATTGGGATTTTATAGAAAAATTAGTTTTAGATACAGGGGCTACTGTTATTTTACCTGACTATCCATTAACTCCAAAACACAATTATGAAGATGTATTTGAAATGGTAGATCCATTATATCGAGAAATTGTAGAAAAGGTAGATAGTAAGAATTTAATAGTAATGGGAGACTCAGCAGGAGGAGGATTAGGATTAGCACTTATAGAAAAAGTAGCAAAAGAAAATGTAGTAATTCCAGAAAAAACAATCCTAATTTCACCTTGGTTAGATGTAAGATTAACTAATCCAGAAATTGAAGAAGTACAAAAAATGGATAAAAAGCTAAATAAAGAAACACTAAAACTAGCTGGCATTGCATATGCTGGAGAAGATGGAATTAATAGTTATTTAGTAAATCCTATTGATGGAGATTTATCAAAATTAAAAAATGTAACTATATTTACGGGAACAAATGATATATTAAATCCAGATGTTTATGTGTTACAAGAAAAAGCAAAAAAAGTTAATGTGAATATTGAAGTAAAAGAATATGAAAATGCTGAACATATATGGTTAATTAATAATAGTAATACTAGTAGCGAAGTGGTAGAGCAAGCTTATAATGATTTACTAGAGATTGTGCTAAAGTGAGACAATTTTGCTCTGTCCCTTTTGTCTCAAGAAAGGATTTTAAATGAAAAAAGATAAAGAAGAAAAGTTATATTGGCGAAGGTTAGATAATTCGGCTAAAATTTTTCCAATATCGACAGGAAAAAAATACAGTACTGTTTTTAGATTATCTGTTGTATTAAAGGAAAAGGTAAATCCAAAAGTATTAGAGAGAGCTGTTATTAGTGCATTAGAAGAATATAAATCATTTAAGGTAAGAATGAAAGCTGGATTTTTTTGGTACTATTTAGAATATAATCCTAAAGATCCAATTATAGAGAAAGAAAGAGATTATCCTTGTCAATATATTAATCCGAAAACCAATAATAATTATCTATTTAAAGTTACTTATTTTGAAAACAAAATCAATATAGATATTTTTCACTCTTTGACAGATGGAAATAGTGGAACATTGTTTTTTAAAGAAATTATATATAATTATTTGGAATTAATGTATCCAGAAGTTTTTCAGGAAGAAAGAAAATCTAGGAAAATAGAATATAATACAGAAGATAGTTATATGAAAAATTATGACAAAAAAGCAAAGTCAAATGCATCTTCTAAAAGAGCGTATCTATTGAGGGGAAATAAGATAAAATTAGGAGCTGTATCAGCTATACATGAAATTATTGATTTAAAGGCTTTAAAAAATGAAAGCAAAAAATATGAAGCAACAATAACACAATATTTAACAGCGGTTCTGATTTATTCAATTTATGAAGAGAATTATAAAAAATATAATGGAAAAAAACCAATTAAGGTTTGTATTCCAGTTAATTTAAAAAAATATTTTCCTTCTAAAACGATATCAAATTTCTTTTCTTATATTACATTAATAGCAGAAATGAACAAAGAACATTTAGATACATTTGAAAAAATAATAGAATTTGTAAAATCCGATTTCAAAAAAAGGTTAACAGAAGAAGAAATAATTAAAACAATGTCTGCAAATGTTAAGTTGGGAAATAATCCATTTATAAAACTTGTACCACTGGAATTAAAGAAAACTTTAGTAAGATTAAGTTATATTGAAATTAGAAAATATACAACAACAACATATTCAAATATTGGAAGGATTGGTATAATAGGAAAATACCAAAGATATATTGATTATTTTTTAATGCTAATTGCACCAGAATCAGTAGAAAAAATAAAATGTTCGAGTTGTACATTTGAAAATAAAATGGTATTTACATTTACATCAATTTTAAATGATAATAAAATTGAAAAAAGATTTTATGAATTCTTAAAAGATAAAGGAATTCATGTTGATATAGAAAGTAATGGTGTTTTAGATGATATATCCTCAGAAATTAAATAGTAAAAAAAGTGATATTTTATTAAAATTATTTATGCTAATATCGATTGTAGTAGCAATTCTGCTAATAGTTATAAACAAATTAACAACCCCTGGTATACCATGGGCAGCACTGGCGAATAGTGGAATTATTTATACTTGGATAGTTTTATTCTACTCTATTCGTAAGAATATTAATATAGCAGGTCATGTTTTATTGCAAACTATTGCTATTTCACTATTGACAGTGTTTATAGACTATAAATTAAATTTTAAAGGTTGGTCTATTAACATAGCAATACCTATTATAATTATAATTGCCAATATAACAATGTTAGTTTTAACAGTAGTAAGCCATAAAAAATTTTTAAAATATGCTATTTATCAACTACTTATTGTTTTATTTAGTATGTTACCAGTTATATTGATAACTGAGAATGTAGTAGAAAATAAAGTACTTAGTATTATTGCAAGCGGAATTTCAGCTGTAAATTTGATATTAACTTTATTATTATGTGCAAGAGATGTAAAAGATGCTATAATTAGAAAATTTCATATGTAATAAAATGGATGCCTTAAATATGATAAATGATAATAAAACTAAAAATAGCAATTCTAATAAGCATAAAATCGCTATTGTATGGAAACAAATAAAATGATATAATGCAAGAAAAAATAAAGAAAAATGGAGTGAGTTAAATGGCAAAGAAAATAACAAATAAAATTACATGGGTAGGAAAAACAGATTGGGAATTAAAAAAATTTCATGGAGATGAATTTACAACTATTAGTGGATCAAGCTATAATAGCTATTTAATAAGAGATGAAAAGGTAGCATTAATAGATACAGCTTGGCTTCCATATGACAAAGAATTTGTAAACAAGCTAAAAGAAGAAATAGACTTAAATAAAATTGATTATGTTATTGCGCTGCATGGAGAAGTAGATCATAGTGGAGCACTAGTAGAATTGATGAGAGAAATGCCAGAGTCTACACCAATTTACTGTACTGCAAATGGAGTGAAATCAATTAAAGGTCAGTATCATAAAGATTGGAATTTCCAAGTAGTAAAAACAGGAGATACTTTGAGTCTAGGAGAAACAACATTAACATTTATAGAAGCGCCAATGTTACATTGGCCAGATACCATGTTTGCATATTTAAGTGGAGAGGAAGTTTTATTTAGCAGTGACGGATTTGGTGAGCATTTGGCATCAGAACATTTATATGCAGACCAAGTAGAACAAGATAGATTATATAATGAGGCACTAAAATATTATGCAAACATATTAGCACCATTTAGCATGATGGCAACTAAAAAAATAAATGAAATATTAGCAATGAATTTACCAATTAGTATGATATGTCCAAGTCATGGATTAATATGGAGAAAAAATCCGGAACAAATTGTAGAAAAATACTTAGAATGGGCAGGAAACTATCAAGAAAATCAAATAACAATAATATATGATACAATGTGGAATGATACAAGAAAAATGGCAGAAGCAATTGCAAAAGGAATTCAAAATAAGGACAAAGAAGTAACTATAAAATTAATGAATACAGCAAAAGATGATAAAACAGATGTATTAACAGAAGTTTTTAAATCAAAAATGATATTAGTAGGGTCACCAACTGTAAATAATGGATATCTACACTCTATTGCAGGAATATTAGAAATGATAAAAGGAATGAAATTAAAAAATAAAAAAGCAGTAGCATTTGGTAGTTTCGGATGGAGTGGAGAAGCGGTAAAACAAATAACAGAATATTTAAAAGCTTCAGGATTTGAAGTAGTAAATGATGGAATTAGATGTATGTGGACACCTGATGAAGAAAATGAGCAAGCTTTAATAAAATTTGGAGAAGAGCTTGTATAGAATAATAAAGGTGATATTATGTCAAAAGTAATAGAAACAAGTTTAGTCATAAGAAAAGAAACAAAGTTTGAAAAAATAAGGAAAATACTGTTAGGAATATTATTTAAAGAAGAATACTTATTTAATATAGAATTAGAAGAATTATTGAGAATAAATAGACCACAACCCTCTAAAATTATAATACCAAAGGAGATAAGAAGTGAAAAATATAAAGGACTATGACTTACAAGAATTAAAACAAGAATTAACTAATATAGGAGAAAAACCATTTAGAGCAGAGCAAATTTTTAAATGGCTATATCAAGAAAAAGTAAAATCATTTGATGAAATGACAAATTTATCACTAGAATTAAGAGAAAAATTAAAACAGAATTATACAATTTGTAATTTCAATATTTTAAGAAAACAAGAATCAAAGGATGGAACAATTAAATATTTATTTGATGTATTAGATGGCAATGCTATTGAAACAGTATTAATGAGTTACCATCATGGATATAGTATTTGTATATCTTCACAAATTGGATGCAAAATGGGATGTAAATTCTGTGCTTCAACTGGAATCAATTTTATTAGGAGTTTAACAAGTGGAGAAATAGTAGAACAAATATTGCTGGTAGAACAAGACACAGGAGTTAGAATATCTAATGTTGTATTTATGGGAATTGGAGAGCCTTTAGACAACTATGAAAATGTAGTAAATGCAATAAGAATAATAAATAACCCAAAAGGTTTAAATATAGGAGCAAGACATATTAGTATATCAACAAGTGGCTTAGTACCAAAAATATATAAATTGGCAGAAGAAAATATCCAATGCACATTATCTATTTCTTTACATGCAACAAATAACGAAAAAAGAAGTAGCATGATGCCTGTAAATAACACTTATCCAATAGAAGAATTAATGAAAGCATGTAAGGATTATATAGAAAAAACGCATAGAAGAATATCTTTTGAATATGCATTAGCAAAAGATAATAACGATAACCTAGAAGATGCAAAAGAACTAGTAAAACTTTTAAAAGGAATGCTATGCCATGTAAACCTAATACCAATTAACAAAATAGAAAATGGTGCATTTGACAAAAGCTCAAATGAAAATATAATGAAGTTTAGAGATTATTTAAATGACCATGGGATTGTTGCAACTATTAGGAGAGAATTAGGTTCTGATATAGATGCAGCTTGCGGACAACTAAGAAGAAAAAATTTGAAACAATAGGGACAGAGCAAAAATGTCTCACTTTTATGTCGAAATGTGTCGGAATAGTATAAAAGAAGTTATTTAGTAAAAACTAGATAACTTCTTTTATAATTTAATAAATGCAATTAATTATTTTCCAGCAGGCTGAACAAATGTTGATGATAGAGAGTTACTGGTATATCCAGAGTTTGACAAAACAGGTGCCAATAATATTTTTCCAGTACCTCTATATACATTAACAAATCCTTCAGAAGAAATAGCAGAACCAACTAGACTTTTACTAGATTTCTCAACTGTAAAATCTAAAGTATCTGACCAAGCAACAGCAAAGTTACCATCTACTCTTATAACATCATTTTGTAATTCTATTTCAATTAATTCTTCTCTTGGAACAGGACTTTCTAATACAGCTAAACCATTTCCAGATAGTTTTAAGCTAAATAAACCTTGGTTTCCAAGTAATGCAGAAGAAACATTAGAGCGCATGATAACGTTATAATTAACATTAGATTCGCAAGCTAGAAACATACCATCATCTAAAACCATACCAGAACCCCAACTTGATACATCTTCAATTAATAAATGTTTGTAAGTTGGTTCAAGCATTAAAGTTCCAGTACCTCTATATTTTGGTTTTACAGTAGATTCTTTAGTTACAGATCCTTTGATAGCTTTACCAATGAAATCACCAACGCCCTTTACATCAGCAACAGATTCAATACTTCCAACTGACCATTGCATAGCACCAGCGCTTAAAACATATTCATCATCTTGTAATTCAATTAAAGCCTGTCTTTTTCTTACATTCATTCTAGCAGCATAATATTGAGTAATACAATTTCCTAAATGAACACTTAAGTCAGACATATACTCAATAATTCTAATATTTCCTTTTTGATCTGCTACTCTAATGTCATCATTTTCTAAAAGATTTTTAATTTGATACATAAAATTTCCCCTCTCTATAAAATTTAATTAAAGTATATAAATAAAATTTTGAAAAGTCAACAGAGGTCTTGTAGGTTAAAAAATAAAATGATATAATAGTTAGGAAAAAAAGAAAAATAGGAGCAAAGAAATGTTATTAAAAGATATAAAATTACCATTTATAAACAAAATGAAAGTATATGCATTTGTAGGACCTTCAGGAACAGGAAAAAGTTATAGAGCACAAATGGTAGCAAGTGAAAAAAACATAAATTTTATTATAGATGACGGATTATTAATTAAAGATAATGAGGTAATAGCAGGAGAATCAGCAAAAAAAGCAGCAACGAAAGTGGCCACAGTAAAGCACGCTTTATTTTATGAAGAAAGTGAAAGAGAGCCGATTATAAAAGCATTTAAAAAATACAAACCAGAAAGTATATTAATTCTAGGAACATCTGACGGAATGGTGCAAAAAATTGCAGCCAATCTAGGATTGCCAGAAATATCAGAAACAATTTATATAACAGATGTAGCGACAGAACAAGAGATGCAAACAGCTAGAAGAATTAGAGTAACAGAAGGAAAACATGTTATTCCAGTTCCAACATTTGAAATAAAAAAGGACTTTTCAGGATATTTATTAGACCCACTTCAAATATTTAAATCAAAAGGAAAAGGTCAAAAACCATATATATCAGAAAAATCCATTATAAGACCAACATTTAGTTATCTAGGAAAATTTACAATATCAGATTTAGTTTTCAGACAAATTTTAGAATATTTGGCAGTACAAACGCCAGGCATTCATAAAATTTTGAAAACAAGAGTTGAAAATTTTGGTGCAGGTGCAAAGATTTATATGGAAGTTAGTGTTGTATATGGATTTAATGTTATAGAGGGATTAAATGAATTTAAAAAGAAATCAAAAAAAGAAATTGAGAAGCTAACAGCAATGAATGTGACCCAGTTAGAAGTAGTGGCAAAAAATATCTATGTACCACAAGAAGAGGAGGAAAAGTAAATGTCATTTATAGTAGCCATTGATGGTACAGCAGGAAGTGGAAAAGGGACTGTTACTAAACTAATTGCTCAAAAGTTAGGGTTAGTTAATGTTGATACAGGAGCAATGTATAGATGTGTAGCTTTAAAAGCTGTTAAAAATAAAATCGATAGTACAGAAATAGAAAAAATAGAAGAGATGTTAAAAGATATAAAAATTGAAATAAAAAGAGAAGGAGAAAATCAAATTATATTTCTAGACGGAGAAAATGTTTCAGAACAAATTAGGACTCCAGAAATAGATGGGTGTGTAGCAAAATTCGCAGCTCTTCCATGTGTCAGAAATAAAGTAACTCCATTACAACGAAAAATGGGAGATACACAAAATATTATTATGGAAGGTAGAGATATTGGAACAACAGTATTCCCTGATGCTAATGTAAAAATTTATTTGGATGCTTCTATGGAAGAAAGAGCAAATAGAAGATATAAGCAAAATAAAGAAAAAGGAATTGAAATTAGTTACGAAGAGGTGTTAGAGAGTATAAAACAAAGACATAAATCAGAAACACAACGAAAAATATCGCCATTAGTACAAGCAGAAGATGCTATTTATATTGATTCAAGTAATATGACCATTGACGAAGTAGTAAATAAAATTATAGATATTATAAAGAAAAAAAGTAGAAATGACAAGAAACGACAAGAAAATGAGACAGATTTGCTCTGTCCCAACTGTCTCAAAGGAGGAATAATATTGAAGGAGTTTTTTAAAAAGATTGGTAGAGGAATTGTAATAGGAGCTATTTATGCTTATTGTAAAGTTGTTTATCAAATGAAAATAGTGGGAAAAGAAAATATTCCTAAGGAAGGGCCTGTTATTATTTGTGGAAATCACAGAAGTTTTTTGGATCCACCATTAATAGAAGTAACTTGTGGAAGGTATACTAGATTTTTAGCTAAAGAAGAATTAACCAAAAATCCTCTTTTAGCTGTATTGGGAATTATTTTTGATGCCATTTTAGTAAAAAGAGATTCAAAAGAAGTAACTGCAATAAAAGAATCTTTAAAAACGTTAAAAAATGGCGATTGCTTGGCTTTATTCCCAGAAGGAACTAGAAATGGTTTAGAAAAGGGAGAACAAGTTAAGGATGGAGCTGCTTTCTTTGCAGTAAGAAGTGGTGCAAAGGTAATACCTTGTGGAATAAAAGGTGGAAAAAAAGGTGACTGGAAAGTTACTATTACATATGGAAAGCCACTAGATTATAGTAAATATAAGGGAGCCAAAGATAAAGAGACTTTAGATAAGGTAACAAAAGAGATAATGGAAAACATAATAAGTTTGACAAAATAGGTAAATTGTTGTATAATTTTATACTATGTAAGAACGGTTGATTAGGACGGTATCAAGTATCCATAAAAAGACTACTAGGTATCCGTCTTTAATTAGGTAGACAAATCAAAGAAGGGGTAATAAAAATGAATAACGAAAAAATAAGAAATATTGCAATAATTGCACACGTAGACCATGGAAAAACAACATTAGTAGATGCCATGTTAAAACAAAGTCATATATTTAGAGAAAATGAACAAGTAGCAGAAAGAATAATGGATTCAAATGACCAAGAAAAAGAAAGAGGAATAACAATACTTTCAAAAAACACATCAGTTATGCATGGAGACGTAAAAATAAATATTGTTGACACTCCAGGACACGCAGATTTTGGAGGAGAAGTAGAAAGAGTACTAAAAACAGTTGATGGAGTACTTTTATTAGTAGATGCCTTTGAATGGGCAATGCCACAAACAAGAGAAGTTTTAAAGAAATCATTAGCTTTAGGACTAAAACCAATAGTAGTAATAAACAAAATAGATAGACCGGGAGCAATGCCTGAAAAAGTAGTGGATCAAGTAATTGAACTATTTATAGAATTAGATGCAACAGATGAGCAATTGGATTTTCCAGTTGTATATGCATC
>CALYAH010000074.1 GCA_944393455.1 uncultured Clostridia bacterium | reverse complement strand
CATTAAATTATGCGAAGAAATAAATAAAATAGAAGAAAAAATAGGTGATTCTAGGACAACGAGACAAAATATAACTAACTACCTAAATGGTAGTCACGATATACGACCAAAATGGTTAGTTAAAGTAGAAAGAGCGTTAGAATTACCACAAGGTACATTAGTTAAAATGGTAGCACCGCCAAATAGCAAAGAAGGGAAAAACGAATTAAAAGAATTGATAAAAAAGGTAGGTGAAATCAAGTGAAAACTATTTTAATTATATTATTAGTGTTATTAGCATTGTTAATTGGTATTGGAATTTCAAGTTTAATATTTTGGGGTCTAGGTAGTTTAGTAATATGGGTATTTAAAATTAATTATGTATGGACTTTTTGGCATGGGATAGTTTGTACTTTATTGTTTTTAGTATTAAAAGATATATTTAATAGAAAGTAGGAATTATATGGTGGAAGAGCAGTTAAGAAAAAAAATAAAGAAATTAGAAAAAGAGCTTAAAAATATAGAAGAATATAATGAATTTAAGGGTCAAGCACTAGATTGTGCAGTTAGAATAAAGTTTATGATTGATGTTTTTGAAAAACAAGGCATAGATAAATATTTTGCACAAGCAATGATTTTGGAAATGATTAAGCAAGGAAATAGAAAGTAGGGATAAAATGAACAATATTTTAATTATAAGCCAAGATGAGAAATTTACAGGTTTTTGTAAATATATAGGGATAGGTCAAAGACAACCTAAATTAGTGATTGGTGATGAATTGTCTGAACTATTAAAAGAAAAAAATGTTACTGTTGATGAATTAATCAATTTAGTTGGAAATAGTTATAGAGATAACATTAAAAGAATAATTGATAATAAAGAACAACCTAAACCAAAATTAGTGGAAATGATTACTAATAAATTAGGTGTTGATAAAGATTATTTTGAAGATAAAGAATTGGAAAATGTGATTGTCACAGATAATAATATTATTGTCGCAAAATATGATACAAATGATAGAGCGTTTGAAGTAAAAGCAGGATTAGATGAATATATAAAGTCATGCTGTAAGGCAGACATTCCAATTATATTAACATTTCCAAAGGAGTAATAGTATGGCAAAATATGTAGATTATACATTTGAAAATTGTGAATGCCAATGTGATGAGTGTGGATTTGAGTCAATTATAGATTCAACTGATTATAGTGATATAAATAAATAATTAAAATATGATAACTGGGTTATTAAAAAAATTGGCGATTATTGGCATGAATTTTGTAGTGAAGAATGCTACGAAATATTTATAAATAGTGAAAATATAAAGAAAGAAGGAATGAAAAATGATAGTAAAAGCAATATTTAAAAACAAAGATTATGATTATTTTAGAGATAAAACAACTAATGAAAACATAGAGGATCAAGTTAAGAGGTATTATGGTGATGTGTTCAAGTGTGATGATGAAATTGCCAAAGAAAGAATAGAAAAAGGTTTTGTTGTAAAAGCAACTAAAAAAGAAGAAAAAGAATATTATGATAGTCTTGATACGAATGACGAAATAACTAATAAAGAAAATAAATAAAAAAATAGTGTAGCACTCTCTTAAAGGGAAAATAAAAAGAGAGAGTGATAGAATGAATTATAAAATTGGTGACAAAATCACCATAAAACAACAGCCAACAACTTTAGACAGTACTTTTAATGATATTTTATCGGTTCTTCGTTCGCCAAAAATAAAAGAAATCGACAAACTTACATGGTGTGATAGTATATTAGCTATACTCGAAGAAATGTATAAAAAAGACGAATTAGGAAGTGTTAAAGTAGCAAAACATAAACTAATTCCTATATTAGAAAAATTAGTAGAAGGGAGCAAAATAGAAAATATGGCTCTCTTTTTTGATTATTATAAAAGAGTGTATTGTTTTTGTGCTAGACGAGATTTTGAATGTTTTGTTGACTATATGGAATGGAATATGCCTAAAAAAGTATTAGCTAATCGTAGAGAATATTTAAAACCATTGGTTGATGCTTTAAATAGATGTGCATTTGATTCAAAATTAGAATACATTATTGCCTCATATCCACCAAGTAGTGCGAAAACATATTTAACTACTATGTTTAGTGCGTGGGCATTTGGATTAAGCATAAATAATTCGATCATAAGATTATCTTACTCTGATGAGTTGGCTTTAGGAGCTAGTAGAACAATAAAAGGTTGGTTGTCTAGCCTAGAATTTGCCGAAATATTTCCTTTGTTTAAATTATACAATGGTAAACCTTTTAGTACTGAAAAAGAGTCAGATTGGACTATTAAAAATTCTTATGTAGCCAAATCTAACCACATAGCAAGAAGTAGAGGCGGTTCAGTAACTGGAGAAAGAGCATCATTTGCAATTATACTTGATGATATGTTAAAAGGTGCAGAAGAAGTTAATGCTATAAAAATACATGATGATATGTGGAACAAATGGAAAACTGATTGGATTAACAGAAAAACTGATGATCCAATAACTTATATTTTTGTTGGTACACAATGGAGTAATACTGATATTTTGAATAAAATAATTGAAGAAAGAGAT
>CALYAH010000073.1 GCA_944393455.1 uncultured Clostridia bacterium | reverse complement strand
CTTGTATGCACCTCATGAAATATCTAACAAATTCTTCATAGTTCAAACGGTTTAAATTTCCATATTTTTGTGCTTTAAAATACCTAAACAAGAATTGTTTTCTTGTCATCGTATTTAAAAACAATTTATAGGGACTAAAATAAATTTCATGAATACACCAATATTGCATTTTGTAATTAAAATATTGATAATCTGGTAGCATCTTTAAAATTTTCACGTTGTCTATGTATAAATCTAACCTCTTTAACACAGAAACTATACAATCTTTATCAACAGGTTTCATATTTTCAAAATTGCTCACGCCATTATTATTTATAATATAATTAAAATATAAATTTAGTTTAGTTATTATTTGTTCGTTTTTATATTCGTCCGCTTGTGTGTTCGGCTGTGTGTTCGGCTGTTCAAATTTTGGGTTAAAATCCTCCATAGAAATCAAAGATGCTTTCAATCCATCTTTATATAATCGAATTATTGCATATCTTGAAGCATCGTTTTGATTAGATCCGCTTCTTATACGTTATATAGTTATTAGTAATAAGTTCATTTCTAGCCCTTTGCAAGGCTGAAATGCTTAATTTGCACTTACTTGTTAGAATTGAATTTGCTATTTTGACATCACTTTTCCAGCCTGATTTCTTAGCTATTGTCAATATAACAAAATATATAGAAATAGCATTAGAAGAAACTGGTCTGTAGTCTAACATAGAATAAAATTCATCAAGTTGTTTTTCTAAATTCATTTGTTTTCCTTTCCGTAATTTCTCCTAACACTTGTATTTTGCTTTCTTTTATGCTAAAATAGGTATCAAGAGTATTTACTTAATTTAATATTCTTGGAACTAATTTTCGTTGGTTGCGTTGGTTAGTTCCTTTATTTTTGTTTTGCATCTTTGTATTAGTTTCTTATAATTTTTACTTGCTTTATCTAATACTTTTCTATATTCATGTTGCTGAATTTCAATCAAATTCCCATTTTCTAATCTTATACATAGATTATTAATTGTCTCACTTTCCATTTCAAACTAGTCTCCTTTCTCTAATTTTTCGATTATGTTGTCAATACTTATTAAAGATTCTTTATCCACAATCGTTTCAATTATTTGTTTAAATACAAAAGTCTTTTTTTCTCTAATACTAATCGTGATTTTTCTATTATCTCCTTCATAGTTTAGTTCTGCATAATGATTCTTGTTAGTTTGGGTATAAGTATCTACTGCTTTAATTAATCTAAGTAATTTTTCTTCCATTGATTTCACCTCCATATTTTATTTTTTTCGTCTATTTTTCTTATCTGTTTTTTTAATTTCACTCCAAAAAGATTTGCTAGTATGATAAAACATTAATAATCCGTAGCCTCCCCAAAGAACAGCCTGTACTAATGTAATTGAATCTGCTTCTAGTGCTGATATTATTGAAAATATAAAAATATAACTAATTAGACATAACATTTTCTTTTTCCCCTTTCATTAATTCCAAACTTGTATTTAGTTTTTTTAATTCAAATAATAGCAATGACATTATTGCATCCTTTTGATTGGTCCTTATATTTATTCCTTGAATGTATAATCTTACTGCATTCTTATCTGCTTTTCTTGTACTTCCTATTCCTTGTATTCGTGGAAAATCTTTTTCATCAAATTTTTTTCTTGCTCCTGGTTCTCCTATCCCTAAAATTTTCGCAAGTTCTTCTGGTCCGAATAGTATCTGGTGCTTCTTCCCAAGTCATTGTTGAAAATTTTTTTGTTTTCATTGTTCCCTCCTTTGATTTTGTGTGACGTTCCGCATTTTGATTTTTTCATGTTTAAAAATCTCCTTTTTCCTTTTTTACATAGATACTTTATTTTTTATAAATGTATTTGCATCTACGTTCAATGCATTTAATATATTAGCAAATTCGTCAACAGATATTTTTCGTTCTCCATTCAATGATGCATTCAATTTAGGTAAAGCAATATTGGTCTTTTCTGATAACCATTTTTGCGATATACCATTTTCTACTAAATACAGTTTAATCTTCTTTCCTACCGACATTGTATCGCCCTCCTTCCATTTCAGTTTTTCTGAAATTGATTGTATTTTATTTCATTGTTTCTGAATTGTCAATACTTTTTTTAAAATTTTTTCAGATTTTCTGAATTTTTTTATTTACTTTTCTGAAATTTTATGCTATAGTAACGATATGGAGGTTCTTATGATATATTTTAATAATAGAATAAAAAATGCACGAATTGAAAAAAAGATGACTCAAAAACAATTAGCAGAACAATTATCTGAATTAGGTCACAAGGTCTCTAACACTGCTATTTCGAATTGGGAAAGTGGTTTAAACCAACCAGATATTGATACATTAGAAGCAATTTGTAAAATTCTAAATAAAGACGGAAACTATTTTTTAAATACAAACCATGATGATACTACTACTTATGATGAAGATACTTCACAATTACTTAATTATTATAAGCAGTTAAATGCAAATGGAAAAAATAAAGCTATAGAAACCATAAAAGACTTGACAGAAATCCCAAAATATGTTGAGAAAAAAACAGGTGTACAAGAGGCTTGATAATATCCTGTATATAAACTTTTAAATAATCGGAGGTAATTTATGAATAAAAAAGAAAAAACAATTGATTTTGTTTTATGTTTGTTTTTAGGATATTTAGGAATCCATAAATTTTATGAAAAGAAAACAGGTCTTGGAATATTATATTTATTCACTTTAGGAATTTTTGGAATAGGATGGATTATAGATATTATTAGGCTTTTAATTGATTTATTAAAAGAATATTTGTTGCAAACCCCAAATAATGAAATAAACACTAATATAAAAACTGAAAATACTTCATTGCATATATCCTCTAATTCACAATTTGACACAAATGTTGCTGGTGTTACGTTTGATGATAGGCAAGATATTCTTAAACATTGCGAAGCTAAGCAAAAAGTATATATTAAATGGGATAAAGATAATCCTTATTCAGAGACTGGACACGCTCTAGCCGTATTTACTATTATTGATGGCATAGAAAAGCAATTGGGACATATCCCTGAAAAATCAACAAATTTTTTATTTCAAAAGTTTGAAAATGAATTTAATACTAATGATACTTTTTTTATAGAAGGATATATTGATAAAATTACTGGAGGTACAGATGATAAACCAACATTAGGTTGCGTAATAAAAATAGATTTATAAATAACAAAAAGGATAATGTGTATTGTTTTTGCGGAACGTCACACATTATCCAGGACGTAAACACTTAAAAAGTGATTACTTTTTGTATTATATATAAAAAGCTTCCACTTTTCAAGTGTTATTCGAAAAATATTTTGAAAAGTGGAGGTAATTTTTATATGTCAAAAAAATTAGGAAGAAATGGAAATAAAGAAGGTAGTATTTATAATACAATTCAAAAAATAGATAGAAAGAATAGTAGGTTAGATTTTGTATGTGAAATTTGTAAAAACTGTAATGATTGGTCTATATGTAATAATAGATCTGGTACAAATAAATGTCAAAAATGTATAGAATGTACCGCTTGCTTAAAAAAAGGTTTTTGCGACAGATTTTATTGTTACAATAGATACCCTGCTCAAATTACTCTTGATGATGGTTCAAGAACAACTGTAGCCAATAGTAGCACCAGGAGTCGAGCTGTTGAAAAGAAAAAAACAATAGAAGCACAAATTCAAACTAAAACATATGTTAAGAAAAATGGAATTACTATTTTAGAAGTAATAAAGAAAATAGGAAATACAAAATTTGAAGCAGGAAAAATAATTAAAAACACAAAGGATAAAGATCAATATCATTATGCCTATATAGATAATTGGCAAGCTTTCAAAAAGCCTGTTCAAAAGATAACTTACCAAGACGTACAAGATTTTCTTAATTCCATAAGGCATTTATCGCAGGGGGAAATAGAAAAAATTATTGGTAAATTGAAAGAAGGTTTTATGCAGTGTGTAATGGATAAAATTATTTCATATCCAGATAATCCTATGTTAAGGATATATGTTCCTATATCTCTACAGAAAAAAGAACCTATACAAGCTTTTGAGGTTAACGAACAAAGAGAATTAATGAAATATCTTAGAAATAAAACTTTAGTCAAGAGTAGTAAATGTAACTATGATGAAAAAACCTTAAAAAATTTATTTATATGTGCACTTCTATCTGGTGCAAGAATCGGTGAATTAGGTGCAATCAAAATTAATGAAAATATTGACCTTACTAATAATGGATTTATTATTAATCATACTTTGACTTCTGATAATGGAAAAATAATTATGGGAGAGACAACAAAAACAGGACATAAAAAAATTCAAC
>CALYAH010000072.1 GCA_944393455.1 uncultured Clostridia bacterium | reverse complement strand
CTGATTTTGCATGGTTTATTGCTTCTATGGTTTGTGGTTTTACTCCGTCATTTGCTGCTACTACCAAGATTGCAATATCTGTAATTTGTGCACCTCTTGCACGCATTGCAGTAAATGCTTCATGTCCTGGTGTATCTAAAAAAGTTATTTCTCTATCATTTAATTTTACTTTATATGCTCCTATTGCTTGTGTAATTCCTCCAGCTTCTCCTTCTATTACATTAGTTTTTCTAATTGCATCAAGAAGCGATGTTTTACCATGGTCTACGTGTCCCATAACAACAATAACTGGTGGTCTTGTTTCTAAATCTTCTTCTTTATCTTCTGAATCATCAAATAAAATGTCTTCTTCTGTTACTACTTCTTTCTTTTTCGCTGTAATTCCAAATTCTCCTGCAATTAAAAATGCTGTATCAAAATCAATTTCTTGATTAATTGTTGCCATAATGCCATATCCTAATAATTTTTTAATAACTTCTGCAGTTGTCTTTTTCATTTCAGCCGCAAAATCTTTTACTGTTATAGTTTCTGGTATTTCAATTTCTGTTAATTTGAATATTTTTTGTTTTGTTCTTTCTTCTTGATTTTGATTTTTTCTCTTTTTACCTCTTCTTCCACGTTCTGTTGTCAAATCATAATAATCAAGCATTCCTCCGTCTTGATCATCAAACATATTTGATAATCTATTTGTTTGTTTTAGAGTCTTTAATTTTCCTTCATCAAAATCATTTGCATTATTATTTCTTCTTGTTTTTGATTTTTTATTAGTTCTATTATCTTCAAATCTATTGTTGTTTTTTTGCTTATCAATTGCTTTGTTATATTCTCTAACAGTCTCTTTTTCTACTGTCTCTGTAGACATAATATTTTTTATATTTTTCTCAATTCCTTTTTCGTCTAATGGCTTTCTTCCAAATCGATTATTGTTATTATTTCTATTATTGAATCTATTATTATTGTTGTTATTAAATCTATTGTTATTATTATATTTATTACTATCGTTTCTATTATTGTGGTTAGCATTTTGGTTGTTATAATTGTTTCTATTTTGTCTAAAGTCTCTATTATTTCTATTGTTCCTATTATCTCTATTGTTTTCTTTATTATATTTATTATTATCTCTTTCACTTATAGACTCTTTTTCAACTTTTTGAGGTTCAACAGTTTTAGAAGTAGCTTCTGTTGTTACTTCTTTTTTAGGTTCTTCTACTACTTTTTTCTCTTCTATAACAGGTTTAGGCTCTTCCTTCTTTTTTGGTTCCTCTTTTTTAAGACCAAATAACTCACTTACAGTCATTGGTTTATTAGGTTTATTTCTATATACAATGTTATAGTCTTTATTTTGTTTTCTTTCTACAAATCCTATATTGTTTCTCTTTTCTTCTTTCTTTACTATTTCTTTCTTTTTTTGTTCCTCTTCCTGTGATATTATAACTTCTCTTCTAATAATAACAGGTGCTTTTTCTTCTTTCTTTGCTTCCATTTTCTCTTTCTTTACTGTTCCTTTTCCTTGTTTTTTATTTTCTTTTTTAGTCATCTCATTTTCAATTCTTTTTGCTTCCTCTTCTTCAATACCACTTAAATGACTTTTTGCCTCTATGTTTAATTTCTTTGCTACTTCTAATACTTCTTTACTGGTTAAGTTTAGCTTTTTAGCTATATCATAAATTTTTATCTTACCCAATAACTTCACCCCCATTATTTATTTTTTGAATTTCATTCGACAAATTTATATCTTCTATGCCTAATATTGCTTTATTTGATTTTCCAATCGCCTTACTCAAAGTTTCTATTGCTCCTGTAACAATAATTGGTACTTTATATTCATCACTTAGCCTTCTAAATTTATCCTTTGTTCTTTTAGAAGAGTCTTTAGCTACTATTATCAAACTCACTTTTCTCTTTTTTATTTGCTGTTCTACACTGTCTGCTCCAAAACTTATCTTTCTTGCCCTTGCTGCTAGCCCTATTAACCCTAATATTTTTTTATTTATCAAGAATTACACCTCTTAAATTTTCATAAATTTCATTTGATATTTTCATATCTAATATTCTTTCTAATCTCTTAGACTTTATAACTTTTTCTAGACATTTTATATCTTCACATAGGTATGCACCTCTACCTTCCATTTTTGCAGTTCTATCTATGTTTATTTGATTTTCTTTGTTTTTTACAATTCTAATTAATTCATTTTTGTTTTTCTTCTGATTACATCCCATACATGTTCTTTGTGGTTGTCTTTTCAAATTTGTCCCTCCTTTATTGTATGTTTTGTTTTTAGTTTTATTCTGCTTCTTCTGTTGTTTCTTCTGTTTGCTCTTGTTTTTGCATTAACATTTCTCTAAATTGTGTTTCTGATTTAATATCAATTTTCCAATTTGTTAATCTTGCTGCTAATCTTGCATTTTGTCCCGCTTTACCAATAGCTAGTGATAATTGGTCATCTGGTACAATAACTTGTGCAAATTTTTCTTCGTCTTTAATATCTACTGCTAATATTTGAGCTGGAAGTAATGCTGATGCAATGTAAATAGCTGGGTCTTCATTCCACTCTATAACGTCAATTTTTTCTCCATGTAATTCGTTAATCACATTTTGAATCCTTACACCTTTTTGCCCTACACATGAACCTACTGGATCTATATTTGGGTCTGGCGAATATACTGCTACTTTACTTCTATATCCTGGGTCTCTTGAAACACTTTTTATTTCAATTACACCTTCATAAATTTCTGGTATTTCAAATTCTAATAGTTTTCTTACAAAATCTGGATGACTTCTAGATACTATTACTTGTGGAGCACCCTTTGCTCCTTTTTCTACATCTAGTACATATCCTTTAATTTTATCGTTTACTTTGTATGTTTCTGTTGGAATTTGTTCTTTGGATGGCATAACACCTTCTAATTTTCCTAAATCCATAACCACAATATTGTGGTCTGCTTTTTGAATTAATCCAGAAACAATTTCGCCTTTTCTATCATTGAATTCATTATAAATAATTTCTCTTTCTAGTTCTCTTAATTTTTGAATAATAACTTGCTTTGCTGTTTGTGCTGCAATTCTTCCAAAATCTCTTGGCACGATTTCAACTTCAACTGTATCTCCTTCTTCTAAATCAGGATTTATTTTTTTAGCTTCTTTTATACTAATTTCTGTATCTTCATCATTTGCTTTTTTCATAACTTCTTTAATAGAATAAACATGTGTTGCTCCAGTTTGTTTATCCATTTCTACTCTTACATTTTCTAATGAATCAAAGTTTCTTTTATAAGCTGTAACTAACGCTGTTTCGATTGATTCTAGCAAATACTCTTTTTTTATCCCCTTTTCTTTTTCTAATTCTTCTAAAGCTAAGATTAATTCTTTATTATCAATAGCTTGTTCTTTCATTTTCTTATTCCTCCCTTTTTACCAATTATATATTGTTTTTATTTGTGCTATATTTTTTCTTTCAATTTCTGTTCCATCTTCTAATTTAATATTATTTTCATCAAATTCTTGTAAATTTCCTTGATATTCTTTTTTTCCATTTCCGTCTTTTTTAAATAGTTTAACATTAACTTCATTTCCTATATTTTGTTCTAAATGTTTATCTTTTCTTAAGACTCTTTCTACCCCTGGTGATGATACTTCTAAGAAATATTGCTCTTTTATATAATCTGCTTTATCCAATAATTCGTTTATTGCATCATTTACTTTTTCACAGTCTTCTAAATTGATTCCTTCTGGTCTATCAATAAAGATTCTTAAAAAGTAGTTTTTTCCTTCTTTACTGTATTCTACATCATATAAATCATAGCCTATACTTTGTATTTTATCTTTTACTAATTGTTCTACTTTATCTTCTATATTTGCCAAAGTATTACCCCCTTTTATACTACTAAAGAGTGGGATTTGCTCCCACTCTTCTCTTATGTCTTTCTATGTTACCTTTATTATTATACCCAATTTTTGGCATAAATGCAAGCTTTTTTTAGTTTTTTTACAGTAATTTTTTATTTTAATCTAATTATATTTGCTATTCTGTAATTGTCCATTTATTTATATTTCCTATTTTCTATTTACATTAATTACAATTTTTAGTTTTACTTTTATTGCCATGTTGGTTCTGTTTGCTCTGCTAATATTTTTATATTATCTTTTGTGACTCCAGATTTTAGAGTAACTACGGGGCGCACACCGCAAGAGAAAAGGGCCTCATAGCCACCCGAAATGAACAAGCCGTAAGCGTAAACGCTGCCATGGTCCACACCGCGCACATCGAAATCAGCGCAGTAAGGGTAGACATTAACAGCGCGGGAAGCAAGCCAGTAGTATTTGCTGCCAGTGTTGAAAAATTTATTATATATTTTTTCACTTACCTTACCATTAGCATTATAATTATAATATGTGCTTTCTAAACTTATTTCTGTCTCTGTATCAGCTGGTGATATATTTTTTACTTCATTATTTTCTATATAACTAAATCCATTTGAGGTATGAATTCCTGAAAAGGTTCCATCTGCATATCCATTTGTTGCATTACTCCAGCTATATTTTCCCGTTTCATCTCCTTTTACTGTCATTGTATTTTTATATTCATATAATTGATTCTTACCATATTCCTCTGTTTCTGGATTATATTTTGATAATTTATTTACATCTTCTACTGTTATACTTCTTGCACCTTCTGCATAATCTCCTTTTCCATATATTGCTGATATATTGTTTAATTCGTCTTCTGCATTTATATATCCTGTTGCACCTTGCAAATATAGATATGGATCGTCAGCTTCTTTTCTTACTGGACTTCCTGTTGTTATTAATATATTTTTTTCGTCTTCTGTTAAACCTAGTACTATCCAGTTTACTGTTTCTCCATAATTATTTACTGTATATGTTTGTTTCTCTAATGTAGTATATCCGTTTGCACTTGATTGGCTTTCATATTTATATTTGTCCTTTTCTTCTCCATTTATGGTTTCTTTTGTATCTATTGTATCTCCTGTTGCTATTGCATTATATTCTACATAATCTCCTATATGCAGATGGTTTTCTTTGTCTGTACAAGATTCTCCTCCTTCACACCCATCTTCTATTGCTTTTTTTAGCATTGTTACTAATGCTCTTTCATTTTCAAATTCTATTGTTCTACTTCCTATTGTTACCATTCCTGTTTCTTCTATATCTTGTCTTTCTGTTCCTATTAATAGTTTTTGTGCTTCTAGTTCGTCTAATAAATCACTTAAACTTTTTGCTGTTCCTCCTGTTCTTTTTGCCATTTCTTTTTCTGCATCCCATAATTTTTTTGCTTCTTCTACTGCTGCTCCTCTTGTTTCTGTTTTTGAATTATCTGCTTGTGTTAATATTCCGTTCTCTCCTGTTAATGTTGCTATACTTATCCCTGCTAATATTAATAGCACAATTATTGTTATTACTAATGCTATTAATGTTATACCTCTTTCCTTTCTAATTATTCTTTTGCTTTTTTCTTTGTTAATCATCTCTCTATTCATCCCTTTTATTTTTCCTTTAGTAGTTACCTATATGAAAGTTATAAAATTTTCAAAATATTCATCTTTTTAGCGTTTATCTTTTTTT
>CALYAH010000071.1 GCA_944393455.1 uncultured Clostridia bacterium | reverse complement strand
CTTCAGAAAAAATTATTGCTTTACAATGAGACATATTAATTTGTTTTCCTAAATATCCATTTACAAGATTAATAGCATTGCTTAGAGAAGAAGCGGTAACGGTATTAATAAAAGCAGTAGACTTTTGGCTAGAGCCAGATTCAGAAGCAGATACAGGAGTTGAAAATTGAAAACTTACCTCAAGTTTATTATCATCAGATGTATCGATACCAATAGCTAAAACATGAGCTAAATTGTCTATATTAAGTGAAGAATAAGAACTAGAAAAAGCCATAATAAATATTATAATAAGTATTAAAATAAATATATTTCGTATTAAATGATTCATTTGAAATCCTTTCTACCACAATTGATTTAATTTTGTTTTAACTTGCTTTGTTTTCTTTTCATTAAATTTGCTATTACTAAAATACTAATTCCCAGTAAAAACACAATAAAAATTACTAAATAAGGATATACATTTGTTTCAAATTTTTGAGAAATAGCAAGGTTTTTTGGAAATGCTGCAATAGCAAAAATTAATAATCCAAAAATATCAATAAGAGGTTTTTTAGTATCAATATTAGTAAGCTTTTTAAAAATGTTCATAGCAAATTTGCAAACAATGCTTAAATAGCAAGCAAATACTAGAATCCAAATAAGTAGAAACATAGATTCTAGTCTTTGAAAAAAGTTACCAAACTCTATATATCTAGTGGCATTATATAAAGGTGTAATTTCGTTTGTAGTAGCAAAAAAAGAAAACATAAAAAGTAAGGTAGAAACACTTAAAATTAGATATACGACAGTAGTTCCAATGGAAATAAGAAAGATTTTTTTCATTTTTTTTGGTTCTTTAAGAAGAGGTGGTAAAAAGTATAAATATGCAATACCTCCAAAGGAAGCTAAATTATTAAGTCCTAAAACAAATGTATTAAAAATTCCATCGCCTAATATTGGAAAAATTCTTTGTGGCACAAATTGTTTTATGTTCGCAATAAAAAGAAATATAATACTACATAAAACAATTGGCAGTATAATTAGATTTGTTTTCAAAGTAGCATTAAAATCTAGTCTATTTGCAAAACAGATAGATATGACAAATAGTAAAATAATAAATATAATATTAGTCATAGGATAATAAATAATTTTAAGGCTTTCAGAAAAGTTACGAAGAAGAAGACTTGAGCTAACAATAAAATAAATAATAAAAATAGTACCAATGACGTTTTTAAAAACCTTTCCACCAACGAATTCCGAAATATCAATAATATCTAATCCAGGAAAATTTTTAAATAACTTAAAAATCAAGTAAGCAATTATGATAGCGATGATACCAACATATATTAAATTTATAAAGCTTGCTGATTTTTGAGAAGATAAAATGTCTCTTGGTAATGATAGTATTGTATGAATTATTACAATGGTAAGAACTAGCATAATAGCTTCTAGAGTACCAATTTTTGATTTTTGCATAAAAATTCTCCTTTCTATTTATTTTTTTTATAATTAGAATTATATTTCCATTTCATAGAAATTTTATCCTGGTCTTTTTGTTTTTTTGTTGCCATATAAGGGGCACGATATTCTCTTTTCCAAATTGGAGGAAGTAGATATCCATTACCATCTGAATTACTAGCAGGAGCGAATGGTGCTGCAAAAGAAACTCCAAAAGATTTCAGACTGCAAAGAATAGAAATATATATAAATAAACCTAAAGCAATTCCTAGAAAACCAGCCATATATCCAAGTAAGATAAATAAAAATCTAAAATATCTTAAATGAAAACCAAATGAAAAATCTGGAATGGCAAAAGAAGAAATGGCAGTAATTGCAACAATAATAATTAAAATTGGGCTGACAATTCCAGCACTTACAGCAGCCTGTCCTAAAACTAGAGCACCTACAATTCCGAATAGTAGGGCCAACAGGGGAAGGGACTCTTAATCCAGCTTCACGTATTAATTCAAAAGAAATTTCCATAAGAAGAATTTCGAAAATAATAGGAAAGGGGACGTTTTCCCTGGAAGCTAATATGGAGTATAACAGACTAGTAGGAAGAATTTCTTGATGGAAACTGGTAATAGCAACATACATTCCTGGTAACAGAAGAGTAATGAAAGCGGCTAAAAATCTTAAACCACGTAAAAAATTAGCAAAATTAGATTTTAGGTTTGTATCTTCGGGAGATGCTAAAAAATCTATTAAAATAGCAGGCATTATAAGACCATAAGGAGTACCATTAACAATAACAACAACTCTTCCGCGTAATAGATATTTAGTTGCTTTATCAGGTCTTTCAGTAGCTAAGATTTGAGGAATACCTAAAAAATTGGAATCAGCAACTAGTTGCTCTAGTTCTCCAGCAGATAGTAAAGAGTCTATCTCTAAATTATTTAATCTATATTTTACTTCATTTACTAAATCTGAATTTGTTATATTTTGCATATAACAAACAGCACATTTGGTCTTGGTTATTTTTCCAACCTCGATATTTTCTATAATTAAATTCTCATTATTAATAATTCTTCTAATAAGTGAAGTATTTGTTCTAATATTTTCTACAAAAGCTTCTTGAGGACCTTTAATACTAATTTCATTACTAGGACTATCAATACTTCTTTGTTTAAACCCTTTTACTTCTATATCAAAAGCAACTTCTAAAGTATCTACAAATAAAGCACAATTTCCGTGAATTAATACCGATTGGCAACGTCATCGAAATCAGTAACTTCTTTAACAGCATTTTGTGGCATTAAGCATCCCATAAGATAGTTGGGTAAATCGAATTTTTTAATTTTTCGAACTGTAATATTATTAGCAACTGCTTCAGAAATTATTTTATTTTGAGAACCATCATATAAATTATTTCGATTTCTAAGCATTAAAGGTTTTAGGATAAAATCATCCATAATTTGAGAATCAACCATGCCATCAATATAGACTAAAAATGCATTATATTGTTTCCCACGAGCATTAATAGTGAATTCCCTTAAAATAATATCACTATTAATAAGAAGATTATATTTTGTTCGCATGTACTCAATATTTACGCTTAAACTTGGAAAGATTTTATCTTTTTTAGTAGATTGGTTTTCAATAAAATTAGATTCATTTTCACCTAAGTTGTTTTCGGCAAGATTAAATTGATAATCTACTTGTGGTTGATAAGAAAAATTTTTTTTCAATAATTCTATAAAATTCATAAACTTCTCCAACATTTTTTGTTAACGTTCAGTTTTGCTTTATATCTATATTAGTTTTAAACACCGCGTAAGCGATCAAACGAGCTATAAGCGAGTGCGATTGGAGCAACCTACATGTTTTAATTTATATTAATAGGTTGCGACACACAAGGTGTTTTTAAACTAATATAGATATAAAGCAAAACTGAACGTTAACTATTTTTTAATAGTATTTCGTAAAAAGCTAAAAATATACTAGTTTTCTGTATAAAAAAATGATATAATAAAAAAAGAACACAAAAGGAGAAATGTATGAAAAGTAAATTTGCAACATTTATTATGAGTATCATAATAATCTTAATAATAGGTGTAATTGGTTTATTTGGAGTGATTATTTTTCAAGAATTTCAAGAGATGCAAACATCAGTAGAACCAGAAAATTTTCAGACTGTTATTTCAGAAACTCCTGATACAATTGACAAAAATATAGAAACTCCAGAAATAATCACAGACAATCCATTAGATAATATACAAGATGGAAGTTCTAATGTTGGACAAGTAGATTATAGCGATGTTAGTGTAGATAAATATTTTTATAATCAATTAGAAGAATATTCAAAAACAATATATAGAGCTTTTGAAAGTAATAAAGAAAATATGAAAACAGGAACTTATAAAATAGAATTTGGTAATAGTTTTTCAGATTTATTAGATACAGCAAATGGGCAAGAACAATTAGGTAGTTATTATCAGTCAGCAATTGAAGCTTATACTTATGATAATCCAGAAATTTTTTATTTAAGTCCTAATAAAATGTACTTAAATATAGAAACAACGACTACAAGAACTGGAAATACATATAACGTATATATAAACAGTGGAAATCAAAGCAATTACTTAATTGATGAGTTTTCTTCTAAAAGCCAAGTGGATACTGCAATAAGTGCTATTGAAGAAGTGAAAAATAGAATTTTTTCAAATCGAACAGGAAATACATATGAAGACATAAAAATGGTACATGATTATTTAGTTGATAACCTAGAATATGATACAAGTATTTCAAGAGATAATATTTATAATGTTTATGGAGCTCTTGTAAATCGTGTGGCAGTATGTGAAGGATATGCAAGAAGTTTTAAATATATTATGGATGAAATGCAAATACCATGTGTATTGGTTATAGGAAAAGGAAGAAATTCACAAGGTCAAATAGAGAATCATGCTTGGAATTACGTACAATTAAATGGTGTTTGGTATGCAGTGGATACTACATGGGATGATCCTGTGATTATAGGAGGAGGAACAGCAAGTAGAGAATCAAGATATAAATATTTCTTAAAAGGTAGCAACGTTTTTTCGACAGACCACATACCAAGTGGACAATTCACAGAGGGAGGCAAAACATTTAATTATCCAAATTTAAGTAGCGGAAACTATGAGTAAAAAAATATTAAGAACTCTCCAAACATAGGGTTACAGTTCAATGTTAATTATAATTTATATTAGTAAAAACACCGCGTAAGCGACCAAATGAGCTGAAAGCGAATGCGATTGGAGCAACTTACTTTCGTTGAAAGATTTATCTTTCAACATCATCAGTTGCGACACACAAGGTGTTTCAAACTAATATAAATTATAATTAACATTGAACTGTAACAATTATAGGAGAGTTTTTATATTATAAAATAATACAAATTAGTCCGCCACTACCTTCATTCACAATTCTTTCTAAAGTTTCTTGTAACTTGATTTGAGCATCTTCAGGCATTTTTGCAAGTTTTGTTTGAAGCCCTTCATTAACAAGTTCATGTAGACTTCTTCCAAAGATATTAGATTCCCAAATTTTCTTTGGGTCATCCTCGAATCCAGAAAGTAAATAATCTACAAGTTCTTCTGATTGTTTTTCAGAACCAACAATCGGAGACACCTCAGTTTCTACATTAGTTTTTATTAAATGTATAGAAGGAGCAGTGGCTTTCAATTTTACTCCAAATCTTGAACCTTGTTTTACCATTTCAGGTTCTTCTAAAATCAATTCATCCATAGAAGGGGTTACAATGCCATAACCTTTACGGTCTACTTCATCTAGGGCATAAGAAATTTTGTCATATTTTTTCTTGGTTTTAGAAAGATCAGAAATGATGCTAAACAGATCTCCTTCATTGGTAATTTCAACTCCAGATATTTCAGTAAGAACTTTGTAAAATAATTCTTCTTTTAAAGTGATTTCAATATTAACATTACCAGATCCTAGCTGAATATCAGCAATAGAAGTTCTTTCTATAATTTCAGTTTGCTTAATAGAATTGGCACAAGAAGAAACATCTTTTAATACATGTACGTTCTCAAAAGCATCTTTAATTTCTTGATATAATTCGCTTTTTAAAGGATGTGCTAGGTCTAAGCCGTCAACCCATCTAGGAAATTTAATTCTAATTTGGTCAACAGGAAATTCATAAAGAACTTTAGAGAACATAGTGTTAATATCATCAATTGTTAAATTTTCACAATTAGTAGGAATAACTGAAGTCTTATATTTTTCACTTAGAGTTTGGGCTAATTCTTGAGTATAGCTAGAGTTTGGTTCAGAAGAATTTAGTAATATGATAAAAGGTTTATTAAGAGCTCTTAATTCAGAAACCACTCTTTCTTCAGCCTTAATGTAATCTTGCCTTGGAATATCGGTAATACTTCCGTCTGTTGTTATAAGAACCCCAATAGTTGAATGTTCCTCAATAACCTTTTTAGTTCCTATTTCAGCAGCTGTTTCAAATGGAATTTCTTCATCAGACCAAGGTGTTTTTACCATTCTTGGCATATCGTCTTCTAAATATCCAATTGCATTATCTACTAAGTATCCAACACAATCTACTAATCGAGTTTTAAATTTTAAATTATTATCTAAGGTAATTTCAATAGCCTCATTTGGTACAAACTTTGGCTCTGTTGTCATGATAGTTTTTCCACCAGCACTTTGGGGAAGTTCGTCTTTAGCTCTTTCTTTTTTGTATTCATTATCAATGTTAGGAATCACAAGTAAGTCCATAAATTTTTTTATAAAAGTAGATTTTCCAGTTCTTACTGGTCCAACAACTCCCACATAGATATCACCATCTGTTCTTTTTGCGATGTCTTGATACAATCTTGTATTTTCCATCTATATACCTCCTTCGTTTTCTCTAAAAATGTTTTCTTCTTTTATGGGTGATTCCTAAAAAAGAAGAATATGTTTGTACAAATTACTTTAGTTAATATATATTGATGAAATTTTTAGAATATGACAAGTTTGATGAAAATTTAAGTTTTATATATTTTTAGATGAGATGGAGGAGAGATGTATTTATACTAAGCTGTAACTTAAATAACCTAAAAACTTGATAAAGATAAATAGATGTGATAAAATAGCGATATTAAAAAATGTAACATATAATAAACTAGATTACATGAGAAGGGATGGAGTATAAAATGGATAAGACTCAAGAAATAGATAATCTACTAAGACAATACAATCAAACACACATTTCTAATTTGATGCATAAATTAGAAGAAGATAAAAAACAAGAATTAATAGAACAAATTGATAAAATAGATTTTGATTTAATAACAAGACTTTATGAAAACACTAAAAAGGAAATAGAAATTAAGGAAAATAAAATAGAGTCAATATCCTATTTAGATAAAGCTAAATTGTCAGAAGAACAAAAAGAGAAACTAGATGAATTAGGAAAAGAAGTCATACAAAATGGAAAATATGCAGTTGTCACAATGGCAGGAGGACAAGGAACAAGATTAGGTCATACTGGACCAAAAGGAACTTTTAAATTAGATGTATATGGTAAAGGAAAATATTTATTTGAAATATTAGTAGACAATTTAAAAGAAGCAAACAAAAAATATAACACTGTTATTCCATGGTATATCATGACAAGTAAAGAAAATAATAAAGAGACAACAATGTTCTTAGAAAAAAATCATTATTTTGGATATCCAAAAGAGCAAGTAACTATTTTTACACAAAGTGAATTACCTCTAGTTGATACTGAAGGAAAATTATTAATTAGTAAAGACTTAAAAATTAAAGAAGCATCTGACGGAAATGGAGGAACCTATTCTTCACTAAGAGAAAGTGGTTGTCTTGCCGATATGAAAGAAAAGGGAATTAAATGGGTATTTATAGGTGGAGTTGATAATGTTTTATTAAAAATGGCAGACGTAACTCTACTTGGAATGGCAATAAAAAAAGGTGTAGAAATTGCTTCTAAATCAGTGGTAAAAGCAAACCCTCATGAAAAAGTAGGTGTTTTTTGCAAAATGAATGGCCATTCAAAAGTTATTGAATATGCTGAGTTACCAGAAAAAATGGCAGAAGAAATTGATGATGATGGAGAATTAAAATATGGTGAATCACATATCATGTGTAATTTATATACTAGTGATGCAATTGAAAAGATAAGTAAAGAAACTTTAATGTACCATAGTGCATTTAAAAAGAATTCTTATTTAGATGAAAATGGAATAGAAGTTGTACCAGATGAACCAAATTCTTATAAATTTGAATCTTTTATTTTTGATGCATTTGAGTTTTTTGATGATATTGCAATTTTAAGAGGTAAAAGAGAAGATGATT
>CALYAH010000070.1 GCA_944393455.1 uncultured Clostridia bacterium | reverse complement strand
CTTTTTTTCTTTTCTTCCATAAAAAACTTCTCCTTTTTTGAAAATTACTTTTTCTTTATTTTCTTTTTTATTATACTATTTAATTTTTTACCTGGCAAGCTTTCTAGTAAATTAAATTTTCTCTCTATAAGAGCAAATTGGCATGACTTCTCTAATATAAAAAAGTGTCCTTATTTAGACACTTTTTTGTTATTATCCTATTTTTGTAAAAATTCCATGCTCCTTTTCTAATCTGGCAATTTGAAAAGCAAATTGTTTATGTTCTAAATTATTTTGTAACATATATTTGTCCATCTTTTCATTTAATTCTTTTCTCATTTCAGTTTGTTGTTCCAGAATTTTTGCTAAGTTCACATTTTCCATAACATCCATTTTTTCCTCTAGTCTGCCTGTTCTTTCATTTAAATTATCAACGTTTTCTTCTAGCTTAGCTGTTGTTTCATTTAATTTGTCTACATTCTTCTCTAGTCTATCTGTCTTTTCGTTTAAGTTTGCTACATTTTCTTCTAGTCTAGCTGTTGTTTCATTTAATTTGTCTACATTCTTCTCTAGTCTATCTGTCTTTTCGTTTAAGCTTGCTACATTTTCCTCTAGCCTAGCTGTTGTTTCATTCAATTTGTCTACATTCTTCTCTAGTCTATCTGTCTTTTCATTTAAGTTTGCTACATTTTCCTCTAGCCTATTTATGTCTGTTCTAACTCCAACAAACTCATATTGAATTTTCTCCCATAGTTCCTCGATTTGCATATCTCTTCCTCCTCTCATTTTTCGTTTAAACTCTGTTTGTAGACTTATCTTAACATGAGTTAGGAAGCTTCGCAAATCTAGTTTTTTACTATTTTTGTATTATTTGCTTTCATTTTCTTTTTATTAATTTCTTTTTCTTTGTTTTTTACTAATCAATAAAATTTTACATCTTATTTGGCATTTGCATTCCTAGCAATTCAGCTCCTATTTTCAATACCTTTCCTACACTATAAGTTAAATAAACTCTTGCATCTTGTATTTCTTGTTCTTCAGTTATAATTTTATTTTCATTATAAAAGCTACTATATGCTTTTGCTAATTCTATCAAATATCTAGACAATATTGATGGTTCCTCTTTGTTAGTCACTTGAATTAATGTATCTTCAAAATTATATAATAATTTTATAATATTTTGAGAATATTCATCTGACAATTTACTCAAATTTATTTTGCTAAATTCTGGCAATTGTTCTACTTTTTCTAATACACTTTTTGTACGTACATATGTATATTGAATATATGGTCCAGTTTCTCCTTGGAAGTTCAATATTGTATCCCAGTCAAATATTTCATCTTTTACCCTACTGTTAGATAAATCATTAAATATAACTGCACTTATTCCTACTTGTTTTGCTACTTCATCTTTATCTTCTAAGTCTGGATTTTTTTCTTCTATAATTTGTTTTGCTCTTTCTATTGCCTCATTTAATAAGTCTTCTAACTTTATAATATTTCCTTCTCTTGTTGACATTTTTCCAGTTGGCAATAACACCATTCCAAATGAAACGTGTTTTAGTCCATTTGTATATTTTTCATCTAGTCCTAACAATTTAGCTACTTCAAATACTTGTTTAAAATGTAATATCTGTTCATATGATGTAACATATAATGCTTTTTCATAATCATACGTTCTTGCTCTATACATAATCGCCTCTAAATCTCTTGTAGCATAAGTTTTAGAACCATTAGATTTTATAATAATGCATGGTGTATTAATCCCTTTATCTTCTAAGTCTACTATCTTTGCTCCGTGTGATTCTACTAATTTTCCTGATTTTTCTAGTATCTCTATAACTTCTGGCATTTTATCAGAATAAAAAGCTTCTCCATTCCAAGAATCAAATTTACTTCCTAATAAGTCATATACTTTTTGAAATTCTTGCAAACTTAATTTTCTAAATTTTTCCCATAATTCTACACAATAAGGATCTTTATCTTCTAGCTTTTTAAAATTATCTCTACAAGCTTCTAATACTTTTTCATCTTTTTTACAAAGTTCATTAATTCGAATATAAATTTTTGTTAATTCATTTATTGGGTCTTGGTCTATATTGTATTCTTCGCCCCATAATTTGTATCCTTCTATTAGTTTTCCAAATTGTGTTCCATAATCTCCTAAATGGTTAATTCCAGTTATATTGTATCCTAAATATTGATAAATTTTATATAATGCTGCTCCTATTACTGTTGAACGTAAATGTCCAATATGAAAAGGTGTTGCTATGTTTGGTGCTGAATAGTCAATTACAATATTCCTTCCTTTTCCTATTGTTGATTTACCATAGCTTTCACCATTTGCCATTTCTCCTAGTACTTCTTTTGTCATCAATTCCTTATTGATATAGAAATTTAAATATCCTCCTGCTATTTCTATTTTTGTTACAATATTTTCGTCTACTTCTATTTTTTCTTTAATTTCTTGTGCTATTATTGGTGGCGCTTTTTTTAGTTCTTTTGCTAAACGAAAACATGGAAATGCATAGTCACCATTACTAGTGTCCTTTGGTATTTCTATATATGTTTCTAATTCTTCTTTACTTATATTTGTTACTTTTGCTATTTGTTCTGCAATTTTTGTTTTAAAGTTTATCATATTTTTCCTCCTACCATAAATTTAAAATTTCTCTTTTTTGCTTTTCCTATTATATTACAAATTCAGTATTTTTACAATAGTAGTCGTATTTAAGTTTCAATATTTTCATTGAAATTGTTACTGTTCAGATTTTGTTAAAATTTATATTAGTTAAAAATACCGCGTAAGTGACCAAACGAGCTGAAAGCGAGTGCGATTGGAGCAACTTACTTTCGTTGAAAGATTTATCTTTCAACATTAGTAGTTGCGACACACAAGGTATTTAAAACTAATATAAATTTTAACAAAATCTGAACAGTAATTTGAAACCAACAAAAAAATTGTGCCAAAGATATAATCCCAAAACAAACTTTATGTTTTTTCATATCTTGGTACAATTTTTTTATAATTAACTATTTTTCTCTATATAATTCCATGAATCTTTGCACATATCTTCTAATGTCTTAGTCGCTTCCCAACCCAATTCTTCTTTTGCCTTTTTTGGGTCTGCATAACAAGTCGCAATATCTCCTTCTCTTCTTTCTGTTATTCTATATGGTACTTTTTTTCCTGTTGCTTTTTCAAATGCTTTTACCATATCTAACACACTATAACCTTTTCCTGTTCCTAAGTTATAAATGTATAATCCTTTTTCTTCTTTATCTAATTTATTTAAAGCACATACATGACCTTTTGCTAAGTCCACAACATGAATATAATCTCTTACACCTGTTCCATCTGGAGTATCATAGTCATCTCCAAATACAGATAATTCTTTTAATGTGCCAGCTGCTACTCTTGCTACATATGGCATTAGATTGTTTGGAATTCCTTTTGGTTCTTCCCCTATTAAGCCACTTTCATGTGACCCTACTGGATTAAAATATCTTAAGATACAAATATCCCATGTGTTGTCTGATTTATATGTATCTTTTAATATTTGTTCAATAAATAATTTAGTAGTTCCATATGGGTTTGTTGTTCCACCAGTTCTACATTCTTCTGTGATTGGTATCATTTCTGGTTCTCCATATACGGTTGCTGAAGAACTAAAAATAAATTTTTTAACTCCATATTTTCTCATAGTTTCTAGTAATACTAAGCATCCTGATATATTGTTAGTATAATATTCTAATGGTTTTTGTACAGATTCTCCTACTGCTTTATATCCTGCAAAATTTAATACAGCATCTATTTTATTTTCTTCAAATACTTTTTCTAACTTTTCTCTATCTAAGTAATCAATTTCGTAAAATTTAAAATCTTTTCCTGTTATTTTTCTAATTTTGTCTAATACCTCTGGTTTACTGTTTGAGAAATTATCAATAATTATAATTTCTTTTCCTTCATTTAATAATTCTACTGCTGTATGACTTCCTATGTAGCCTGCTCCTCCTGGTAATAAAACTGCCATTTTTTTGACCTCCTTTTTTATCCCCATTTAAACTATTTTCTTTATTTATTATATTACAGTTTTAAAATGATTACAATATCAATTATTTTAAAACCTTATCTATCCAAGGTGTTAGAATTTCAGATTGAATTTCTAAATTTTCTTTTATTCCAGTTCCTATATCAATATTTGGTTTTGTTTTTCCATGATAATCACTACCACCAGATATATATAAATTATTATTTTTACAAAAATCTAGCATAAATTCTGTTTGTTCTTTAGTAAATTTTGAATAGTAACATTCGTATCCATCTACTTCATATTTTTGTTTTATCTCATTAAAAATTTCTGGAGTATTATCTTTGTATTGATAAATATGTGGTACAAATACTAATCCACCTGCTTCTCTAATCAAATCTATTACCTGTTGTATTGTTGGCAAAATTTTGGTATTATCAATATAAAACTTGCTTTTCTTATTTGACATTTCTCTTCTATAAAATTCCATAGGGTCATTCCAGGCTTCTTCACTCATAAAGTATTTTCTATTTTCTTGATGTTTGTGTATTTGCTCATGTACATAAGTAGAACTATATATGTATTTTGTTTTATCATATTTTTCTGGAAGTTCTTCATCTAATGTTATATTTAATGTTTTGCATATATTTTTTAAATGATTATATTCAATATCATTTTTATTTTTCATATCAGCATACATCGTTTTAGCTTCTTTATTAATTATTTTAGGATCTACTCCATAACCTAACAATTCAATAGGTATTCCATTTACTTTTGTTGTTAATTCTACTCCTTCTATAATTGTTCCTGTATAATATTTTCTAGCGTCAATCTTTTCCAACTCATCATATGCCATGCATGTGTTATGATCTGTTATCGCTATATATTCTAGTTTTTTATCTTCGGCCTTTTTTAGTAATTCTATAACGCTATCTGTTCCATCTGAATAATTAGTGTGTAAATGTAAATCTATCATATTATATCCTCTCTTTACCTTTCTATTTCACCCTTATCATTCTGCTTAAATATTGAAAATTCTCTCAATGCCGTTAAGATTTCTCTATCAAATGCTGCTTTTTTATTATTGTCACTTTGATTTGTTTCTACTAGATATTCCATTACAGCTAAGTTAGTATATTTTATATCATGATTTTTTGCTTTTTCGCTTTCTGTCAAATGTTTTTTGGTTACATCAATTTCTGCATCTGTATGTACTTCATAAAAAGTTGTTTGTGTAAGCCTATTAATATCTTTCTGTTCTACTCTATCGAAATAATCTTTATCATAACTGTCAATTCTTAAAAAAGGAACTGCTTCTTCTGCTTTAATTTCTATTCCTGATTCTTCAGCTATTTCTCTTTTTAAAGCTTCTAGTTCTGTTTCATTTCCATCTATTTTTCCTCCAGGTAACATATAAATTCCTGCATATTTTACTAATAATCCTTGTCCGTTTTTGTTCATTACCATTGCTCTTACTTTTCTTACTTTTTTATCTATTTCATCTTCTCTTAAGTTCGATTCATTAAATTTTATTTCTTTCATCCTTTTCGCTCTTCCTCCTTTTTCATCTTCCTTTCATATTTTACTATCTTTTTTATTATTTTTCAAGATTTTTAATTTTAATTTCTATATTTAACATAAGCTTGAAACGGTCTTCCTCGGTCCTTCCTTCCTAAAAGGGATAAAATACAAAAATAGAGTGCTTGATTGGAATGAAAAATAGAAATTGTTAGGTAAAAAAATGAGGAATGTTCATATAAAATCAATAATTAATATATATAAAACTAATCCTCGGCCACCTTACATAACAAAAAACTTCTAAAATTTGCTAAATGGCACCTCCCAAAAGGGTTTGGTATCCTCCATTTAGCAAATTAAAGAAGTTTTAATGTTATTTCAGTTACATTCGTATTATTTTTATATATATTAATTATTGATTTTAATATTGAAAGAGGCTCATTTTTGAATCTTACAATTTCTTTTTGAATGTAATGAACAAACTCTATTTTT
>CALYAH010000069.1 GCA_944393455.1 uncultured Clostridia bacterium | reverse complement strand
TAAGAAGTATAGGAATCTTAGTATGTTTATATACTGGAATGATAATAGGTGAAATGTGTGCACTCAAATGGGAAAATATTGATTTAGAGAAAAAAATAATAAGAATAGAAAAAACATTACAAAGAGTTTATACAGACGGTAAAACAAAAGTAATAATAGATACACCTAAGACAAAGAGCTCTATTAGGAAAATTCCTATTTCCAAAAAGTTATATAAAATTTTAAAACCATTAAAGAAAAGACATGAAAAGGAAGATTTCTTTTTAACTGGCTCAAAAGATAAATACATAGAACCAAGAAATTATCAATATCTTTTTAAGATTACTTTAAAAAACAGTAAAATAAAGAATTATAAATTTCATATATTAAGACATACTTTTGCAACAAATTGTATTGAGGTTGGCATGGATATAAAATCTCTTAGCGAGATTTTAGGACATTCAAATACAAATGTTACTATGAATAGATATGTTCATTCATCATATAATCGAAAAAAGCAATTTTTAGAGAAATTATAGATATATAAGAATGAAATTTATTTCTATGCGGTTTTACTAGTTATTTTTCTTATATATTCTCCAATTTCTTCGTTTGATAATTCTAGTTCTGTAATTAAGTTTCTTAAAACGTCTCTTCTTGGTAAATCTTCTTCGTTGTCAATCCTAACATATTGTCTTAAACTGATTCCAAGAAGTTTAGACATTTGTTCTTGAGTATAGCTTTTTAATTTTCGTTTTTCCTTAATCATATAACCACCTTAATTATGAAATCGAGTTTATTATGACATAAATTGTTGAACATTTGTATTGACATTTAACGACAGTTATAACGAAAATTTAAAGAGTTATACTCAAAAAATTTCGTGAAGTTTCTAACTCCACGAAATTTTTATATAAGGATTATAACAATAAAATAGATAAATATCAACGACTTTTTTGAAAAAATAAATTCTATATAAGTAAAAGAAAGGCAAACAGTTAAATATTTGAAAAAAATTTAAATATAAGAATAGCATTTATTTATAAGCTTTTTGCTTTTTCGTGGAGTTAGAAACTCTATGAAAAGTTAAAAGGAGGAAAAAATATTGAAAAACCAAGGAAAACAAGCGAAAGAGGATATTATGGAAAAAAATTTAGGTATAACTATTATTTCATTAGTTATAACAATAGTTGTTTTACTAATATTGGCTGGAATAACAATAGGAACATTAACAGGAGAAAATGGAATAATTAATAACTCGAAGGAAGCAAAAACACAAACAGAGATAGCAAATGAGAAAGAAGTAATAGATAAATCAAGCGTAGAAGCGATGGGAAGAAATAAAAGAGGAAATTTAGAAGAGAAAGAATTTCAAGAAGCGATGGATAGCAACACAAAAGAAGGAGATACAGAAGTAACAGATATAGGAGAGGAATTTGAAGTTTATTTTAATGCAAGTAAACGTGTGTATACAGTAGATAAAAACGGGAGTATATTAGATTATGAGATGGCAGTAACAGACCCATACCCAGGAGATATAACAAAAGATGAAAATGGAGAGATATTAAATGGAGAAGATAAGCCATATCAAATAAACTGTATAGAAGATTTAGTAGAATGGTCAAAAAATTATACGAAATATCAAGAATCTAATATTATTTTGTGTAGAAATTTGGATTTTGGGTCGAAAACATCTTATGCAGATAGTAAAAGAACAGATTTTGGAAATATAAATGGAGACGAAATAACAGAAAGTTTAATAGAAGAATTACAAAAAGAAAAAGGATTTCCGGGAATAAAAGATTACGAAGGAATATTTGATGGACAAGGCTATAAAATTAGTAATTTATATAGAAATAATGCGGGAGGATTATTAGATACAAACAGTGGTACAATAAAAAAATTAGATATTGATGTAGAATTATACTTAGTAGGAGCTTGCGGAGGATTATGTAGTACAAATAATGGCAATATAGAAGAAGTTAAAGTATATGGAAAGATAGAAAGTATAAGTACTGCTGCAGGAGGTAGTTATACAGGAGCAATTTGCTTTAAGAATTCAGGGAAAATAGTAAATTCTTATAACTATGCTCCAATAAAAGCAGTGGGAGCATATGTTGGAGGAATTAGCGGACAAAATAACGGAGAAATTGAACAATGTAAAAACGAAGCAAACATAGTTGGTCTTAATGTAATAGGAGGAATTAGTGGATTAAACTATAACACAATAAGAGAATGTGCAAACACAGGGAATATTAGTACATATAATAATGGTTCTTATAATATAGCCGGAATATCTGCTGTGAATTTTGATAATACAACAATCATAGAAAATTGTTATAATTTGGGAGATATAGGAACACAAAGTGTATCAGGGTTTAATTTAGCCGGGATTGTTCAGTCGAATCCAGGACAAGTAAATAATTGCTATAGCATAGGAACATTATATGGAAGAAATTTAGCAGGAATTGTGGTACATGGTGCAGGAAGCATACAAAATTGTTTTTATGTAAAAAAAGGAGATTATGATATTCATTATAAATTTACAGGAACAATACAAAATTCTGGAGAAAAAACAGAAAGTCAAATGAAAGAAACCGGAATTTTAGAGTTATTAAATACTGGAAATACAAATAAAGTATGGGGATTAAAGAGTGATATAAATAATGGATTTCCATATTTGTTATGGGAAGAAAAAGCAAAAGAATAATTAATACTTGTCCCAAACTTAGCCAAAAATGGCTAAACGCTATTTACTCCAAAAACTAATTAAACAAAAAATCTTCTAAAAAACTGTTGTAAAAAAAATAATTATTGGTATAATAAGAAAAGTAGATAAAAACAACAGTATAAGGAGGAAATTTATATGTTAAAAAAAGTAGGAATTTTAGCAAATGGTGGAGATGTATCAGGATTTAACGCAGTTATTAGAGCAATTGTTAAAACAGCAGAAAACCATGGTGTTGAATGCTATGGAATAATAGATGGATATAATGGATTATTAAAAAAGGATTTTGAGAGGTTAAGCACAGCAGAAGGTGGCGAAGCAATGGGAATTTTACCAAAGGGTGGTTCTATTATAGGTTCGTCAACAAATGCAAATATATTTAATTATAAAATAAAAAAAGAAGATGGAAGTGTTGAATATAAAGATTTATCTGACCAAGCAATAGCAAATATTAAAGAATTTGGATTTGACTGTATATTTACATTAGGTGGAGATGGAACACAAAAATCTGCAAGAGATTTTGCAACAAAAGGTGTTAATATAATAGGTGTTCCAAAAACAATAGATAATGATGTTGCATGTACAGAAATTACATTTGGATATAATACAGCTGTATCAGTTGCAATGGAAGCATTAGATAGATTGCATACAACAGGTGAAACACATCACAGAATAATGGTTTTAGAAGTTATGGGAAGATATGCTGGATGGATAGCATTAGAAGCGGCTATAGCAGGAGGTGCAGATGTTGCACTAATTCCTGAGATTCCATATGACATTAATAGAGTAGCAACAAAAATAGAAAATAGAAGAAAAAGAGGAAAGAATTTTAGCGTTGTAGTTGTTGCAGAAGGTGCAAAACCAAAAGATGGAGAAATGGTAATTGCAAATGTAAGAGATAATGGTATAGGAGTAGATAACACAAAATTAGGTGGAGTTGGACAAGTAGTAGCACAGCAATTACAAGATTTAACAGGATTAGAAGCTAGAAATACAACATTAGGCTATATGCAAAGAGGAGGAACACCAACAGCATTTGATAGAGTATTATCTACTAAATATGGAACAAAAGCAATGGAACTAGCATTGGAAGGAAAATTTGGAACATTAACTGTTATAAAAAATGGAAAGCTAGATTATGTTTCTTTGGAAGATGTTGTTGGAAAAAACACAAAAATTGGAGCTGTATCAGGAAATACTGAAGAAAGTAATTTAAGAAAAGTTACAATGGATGATGATTTAGTTAAAACAGCAAGAAATATAGGAATTAATTTAGGAGATTGAGACAAGTGGGACAGAGCAAATCTGTCTCATTTTTATTACATTTATATTACGTTTTTGTGTCTTTTATTGTATAAAATTAGTATTATTGATATAATTTCGGTAGAATAAAAATTACAAAGGAGGAGTAATTATGTTAAAATCAAACGTAGCATGGAGCACGAATGAAGACAGTTATATACAAGGAAAGGAAACTGCTGCAAAAGCGGTTGTAGATTTAGTTGAAACTAAGGTTGCATTTTTATATACATCAGTTGATAGTGATGTAGCAAAAGTTTTAGAAGGAGCTAAATCAGAACTAGGAACAGCACCAATAATTGGTTGTACATCTAGTGCAGGAATTATTACACCAGATGGATTTGTTACAGGAGAAAAAGGATTTACAGGAATATTAGCACTTCGGAGATCCAGATTTAAAAGTAGGAGTTGCAGGAGCTGAAAGAGGAAAAGACCCAAGAGAGACAGGAAGAAAATTGGCAAAAGAAGCAATGGAAAAAGCAGGAGAGAATTGTGTACCAGCTTATTTTTACATGGTAGCATCTCCAGCAGAGGAAGAAGAATACATTAAAGGAATTGAAGATGTAGTAGGAAGAGTACCTGTTTTTGGAGGAAGTGCAGCAGATAACACAGTAGAAGGAAAATGGAGCATTTACACTAATGATAAAATTTTTAGTGATGGAGCAGCAATTGCGTTTTTCTATACTGATAAACCAATGACAAACGTATTTACAGGGGCATATAATGAAACAACAAACGCAGGAGTTATAACAAAAATAAAAGGAAAAAGAACACTAGTAGAAATTGACGGTGTTCCAGCTACTAAAAAATATGCAGAATGGACAGGAGCAAAAGCAAAAGAATTAAGTGAAGACAATTTATTAGTAACAACAATTACGAAACCTTTAGGAGTAAAAGATAGATTAGGAGATTTAGTTGCAATTCGCCATCCAATGTATGGAAATAAAGATGGTTCTATGAACATTGGGGCAAACCTAGCAGTTAATACAGCAGTAATTCAAATGGAAGCAACTGTTGATGAATTAATTGATTCAACAGGAAAAACATTAAAAGAAGTAAATAAAGAAGCAAAAGATCCAGGAGCTTATCTTCTTGTACATTGTGGAGGAAGAAGATTAGGAATTGGAGACAGAATAGATGAAGTTGCTAAACAACTAAAAAAAGAAGCAAAAGGAGTACCATTTATAGCAGTATTTACTTTTGGAGAATATGGAGTAAAAGATCATGGAGCAAATACAACAGGAGGATTAATGCTTTCTTTTACAGCATTTGAAAAATGAAGAGCAGGGGAAAAACCACAAACCCAATATCAATGCTATATGGAAGAATACAATGATGGAAAAATAAAGGTATGCAAAATTACCGATAAAAAGGAGGAAACTACCATGAAAAACTTAATAGGTTATGAATGGAAAGAAGCTTCTAATGGGGCTACAATAGAAGTTGTAAATCCAGCAACTCAAGAATTAATAGAAACAGTGCCAAATGTTACAGAAGAAGATGTTGATGAAGCAGTAAAAGTAGCAATGGTTGAACAAAAGAAATGGGAAAAAGTATCTATTTATGAAAGAGCAGAAAAATTATATAAATTTGTTGATTTAATAGAAGAAAACAAAGAAAGGTTAGCAACACTTTTATCTAATGAAACAGGAAAACCAATAAAAGAAGCAAGAGGAGAAATAGCAAATGTAAAAATTGGTGTAAGAGGATTCGTTGAAAGAGCAAAACATTTATATGGAGAAAGTATTCCAGCAGGAAGTGAAGCTGGACAAGAGACTACAATGCAAATAACTAAAAGATATCCAATTGGTGTAATTGCAGCAATTATTCCATTTAACTTCCCAAGTGATTTATTCTGCCAAAAAGTACCACCAGCATTAATGATGGGAAACAGCATTATAGTAAAACCATCAAACTATAACCCATTAACATTAATTGAATATGTAAAATTAATGATAGAAGCTGGAGTGCCAGCAGGATGTATTCAAATATTAACAGGTGATGGACCAACAGCTGGTCAATCTTTGGCAAGACATCCAGGAGTACATCTAGTATCATTAACAGGTGGAACAGCAGCTGGAATTCAAACAATGGGAACAGCATCTAAGAACCTAACACATGTAATGTTAGAACTTGGAGGAAATGATGCTTTCATATTCTTAGAAGATGGAGATATGGATTTAGCTGTAAAAGAAACTATTTGGGGACGTCTATATAATGGAGGACAAGTATGTTGTGCAAGTAAACGTTTCTTAATACATAATTCAAGAAAATCTGAATTCATAGAAAGAATGAAAGAAGTAATTGATAATCTAAAAGTTGGTGACCCAATGCAAGAAGATACTGACATGGGACCAATGATAAATATTAATGCAGCAAAGAGAATTGAAGAACAAGTAAACCAAACTGTAGCAGAAGGAGCAACTGTTGTTTGTGGTGGAAGAAGAGAAGATGCCTACTATTATCCAACAATACTAGATAATGTAACAAAAGATATGGAAGTTGCAAAAGACATGGAAATATTTGGACCAGTTATTTCTGTTATCGGATTTGATGATGTAGAAGAAGCAATAGAAATTGCAAATGGGTCTAGTTATGGACTATGTGGATGTGTTATTTCAAAAGATTATTCAAGAGCTATGAAAATAGCAGATAGACTAGAATGTGGAGGAGCAGTTGTAAATGGTGCAAGCTTCTATCGTTCATTTGAAATGCCATTTGGAGGATGGAAACATTCTGGAATAGGAAATGAAGGAGTACTTACAACTCTACAAGAAATGTCAAGATTAAAAACAATCGTACTTAAAAATATTTTGTAATGATATTTTAGTAAAAAATTAGCTTAATCCAGGTAGGTAAGTTTAAAAATTTAATGTGATTTTAGAAAAGGATGAATAACAAATGGATAAAAAGAAAAAAATAATACTAATTTCAGGAATAGCAGTTGTGGCTATTGTAGTAATTATAGGAATTATTTGTCTATGTGTAGGACTTTCAAAAAAGGCAAATACAAATGCAGATGGAACAGCAATATCAAAATTAGATAAATTCTATACTACACTAAGTGAAAAAGGTTCTTATAGTGTAACAACTACAGTGGATGAAAACAACAAGAATGTATATGCTAAGCAAGATGATAAAGCATATACGGATTCAATTTATGATGGAGTAGAATCAAAGTTTATTATAAGAGACGGAAATTCATATTTAATAATGGATGATAGCAAGACTTGTTATACTTATCAAAACAATCAAACAAATTTAAATAAAGTAGAAGATGAGATAGCAAGAATAAAAGATACAGGATATGAATCTGGAGAAGAAAAGATTGAAAACAAGAAATACAAATATGAAGAATATGCTGGACCAACTTCATTTGCTATTATGGATACTTCAGAAGTAGAAGAATCAGAAGTAAAAACTAGATTTTATTTTGATAAAGATAAATTGGTATATATAAAAACAATCTTACCAGATAAAGAACAATTAATAAAAGTAGAAATTTCAGATGAAGTAAATGGAGATTTATTTGAAATACCATCAGATTATGAAATGAAATAGAGGTTGCTAAAAAGCAACCTCTAATAATGAAAAGGAGGAAAATAAAAATGTCAGTTAAATTTGTATTAAATGAAACATCTTATTTTGGAAAAGGTGCAAGAGAGGAGTTAGCAGGAGAAATCCAAAAAAGAGGATTTAAAAAAGTATTTTTAGTTAGTGATAAATCTTTAGTAGAAGCTGGAGTAACAGCAAAAGTAGAAGAGGTAATAAAAAAAGCTGGAGTAGAGTATGATTTATATGATGAAATCAAACCAAACCCAACTATTAAAAATGTAACAGATGGAGTAGAGGCTTGCAAAAAATCAGGAGCAGACTTAATCGTTGCTGTTGGTGGTGGTTCTAGTATTGATACAGCAAAAGGAATATCAATAGTAATGACAAATCCAGAACGAGCTGATATTAAATCTTTGAATGGAGCATCAAATACTGTAAATAGAGGAATGCCAATAATAGCACTTCCAACAACAGCAGGAACAGCAGCAGAAGTAACAATCAACTATGTAATTACAGATGAAGATGCAGAAATAAAAATGGTATGTGTAGATCCAAATGATATTCCAATTTTAGCTATTATCGATTCAGAATTAATGGCATCTATGCCAAAAAGTTTAGCAGCAGCAACAGGAATGGATGCATTAACACATGCAGTAGAAGGATATATAACAGCAGCTCATAATGAAATGTCAGATATGTTTCATATGAAGGCTATCCAAATGATATTTAAATATCTACCACAAGCAGTTAATGAAAAAGACCCAGAAGCAATTGAAATGATGGGAATGGCACAATATATAGCAGGTATGGGATTTAGTAATGTGGGATTAGGAATAGTACACTCAATGGCACATCAATTAGGAGCAGTTTATGACACACCACATGGAATAGCAAATGCAATGTTACTTCCAACTGTTATGAGATTTAATGGAGAAAATCCTGAAACAGCACAAAGATTTAGAGAAATATTAGTAAATATTGGAAGACCAGATGCAGCACATTTAAATGACCAAGACGTAATAAATACATTCGTGTGGATGATATCAGAATTAAGCAAGACTGTTGGAATTACAACAACAATAAAAGATTATGGAGCAAAAGAAGAAGACTTTGAAATGTTGGCAGACAAAGCAATGATGGATCCTTGTAAACCAGGAAATCCAAGAGAAGTAACTAAAGAAGACTTTATTGAATTATACAGAAAAGCAATGTAATGCTTTTTAGAAAGATAATTTTGGAGAGATGATTTTTGGGAGATGATTTTTGGGAGATGATTTTCGGGACGGAGTAAAAAAACATCTCTCTTTTTGTTATAATTAATTTATTATTTTAATTTTTTGTTGTGCATAGTATTTTGTTTATTATCTATTGTTTTTTCGTCGGAAAGATGTTTTTTTACTCCGTCCCGAAAATCACTTGAAGTTTTTAGATTATGATGTTATAATCGATATAGGTAAGTTTTTATGGTAACTAAGATGACAAATGTCAAAAAAGTTAAAAGGAGAAAATACAAATGAAAGATAAAAACGTAACAGTTATTGTAGGATGCCACTGGGGTGACGAAGGAAAAGGTAGAGCGGCCTTTTTTGAGTCAAAAGATGCATCGATTGTTGTTAGAAGTACAGGAGGAAATAACGCTGGACATACGATTGTCTATAAAGGCAAGAAATATGCTATGCATTTAATTCCAGGAGGTATAATCCGAAAAAATGTCTTAAGTATTATAGGGCCGGGAGTTGTAGTAGATACAGATGTTTTAATTGATGAAATTAAAATGTTAAAAGAAGCAGGAATTAATATTACTCCAGATAAACTGGCTATTTCTGGTAGAGCTCACCTGATTTTGCCATATCATAAAGATTTGGATAGATTACAAGAAGTCTTGAAAGGAGATGCAAAAGTTGGAACAACTGGAAGAGGTATTGGACCTGCTTATGCAGATAAGACAAATCGTATAGGAATAAGAGCCTATGATCTACTATTACCAGAAGAAGAAATATATGCCAAAGTTGAACTTGCTGTAGAAGTTCATAACAGATTATTTAAAGCAGTATCAGGTTTTGAAGAATGTGTTGTAAATCCTAAAGAAATTGTGAATAAATTAGTAGAAAATGCAAAAGTACTTAGAGAATTTATTGTAAATACAGATAAGATTATATCCAAAGCTTTGGAAAACAATGATAAAATCGTTATTGAAGGTGCACAAGCTTATCGGCTTGATATAGATCATGGAGATTATCCTATGGTAACATCTTCTTCACCAAATACTTCTGGAACTTTATCTGGAATAGGCATTGGACCTAGATATGTAGATAAGGTAATAGGTGTTACAAAAGCCTATTGTTCTCGAGTGGGTAATGGTCCTTTTTTCACTGAAGAAGATAATGAAATTGGAGACATTATTCGTAAATTAGGACATGAGTATGGAACGACAACAGGAAGACCTAGACGTTGCGGTTGGTTAGATTGTGTTATTCTAAAAAGTGCGAAAACTACAATGGGAATTGATTATTTATGTTTAAATCATTTAGATACAATAGGTAAGATTGGTAATACAATCGGAGAAGTTAAAGTATGTATTGCTTATGAATATTTAAATAAAGTAATCACATATATTCCAGATGATATAGAAATAACACTTCTTAAACCAACACCTATCTATGAAACTATAAAGGGTGGATGGAGAGTAAATCCTAAGTGTAAATCTTATGATGATTTACCAATTAAAGCCAAACAATTTATAGAATTAGTAGAAAAATATTCAGGTTTACCTGTAAAATATATAGGTTTTGGAGCTGATAACAAAGACACTATCGTGAGATAAAAACATAATAGAAATTATTACTGTTACTAGAAAAACTTGCTGAAATTAAGTATGTAAGAAAGATATTATATCAATCTTACATACTTTTTTGATGTTTTTTTGCTCCGTCCCCAAAATCATCTCAAAAATCATAAAAAAATACTTGTAATTTTCCAAAAAATGTGAGATAATATATCCATCGAAATGCAAAAAACAATAAAAAAGAGGAGTACGTTTACACTTATCTTACAAGAGAGAAGAAGTCAAAGGCTGGAAGCTTCTTAAGAAAAAGATAAACAGAAGGTAGCTTTTTTGTTAATATTCTGAGAAATATAAAATAGGAATATTCGCTTAGGCCGCGTTAAAAGCTAACTGAGGTTATTTAAATTTTGCTAGTATTTTATTATTCTATATTGAGGCATAAGTATATAAAAAACATCAAAAATAATAAAATATATGAGACTATTTTAGCAAAATTAAATAATAAATTAAGGTGGTACCGTGAGAAATATGCTCGCCCTTATGCTAGGGGCGAGTTTTTGATTGAATAGGAAAATTTGGAGCAAATAAAAAAGATGTTTTTTTGCTCCGTCCCAAAAAACACAAAAAACATCAAAAATAATTTAAGGAGGAAGTTTTATGTTAAAAGAAAAGTATAATCCAAAAGATTTCGAAGACAAATTGTATAAAGAATGGGAGGAAAAGGGATATTTTAAACCAAGCATGGATAAGACAAAAGAAAGTTTTTGTATTATGATGCCACCTCCAAATGTAACAGGCAAATTACATATGGGACATGCCTTAGATGATACAATTCAAGATATTTTAATTCGTTTTAAAAGAATGCAAGGATATAATACATTATGGCTTCCTGGTTCAGACCATTCTTCTATTTCAACTGAAATGAAAGTTGTTCAAAAGTTAAAAGCAGAAGGAAAAACTAAGCAAGATTTAGGAAGAGAAAAGTTTTTAGAAGAAGCATGGGATTGGACAAGGTTATATGGTGGTACTATTCAGGAACAACAAAGAAAACTAGGTTGTTCTTGTGATTGGGATAGAAGAAGATTTACATTGGACGAAGGTCTATCTGATGCTGTTTTAGAGGAATTTGTAAATCTATATAACCAAGGGTATATCTATAAAGGAACAAGAATGGTAAACTGGTGTCCAAACTGTCATACAGCAATTTCGGATGCAGAAGTTGAATATAAAGAAGAAGATTCACATTTATGGCATTTAAGATATCAAATTAAGGGAGAAGACAAATTTATTGAAGTTGCTACTACAAGACCAGAGACAATGCTTGGGGACACAGCCGTTGCTGTACATCCAGATGATGAAAGATATAAAGATATTGTTGGAAAAGTATGTATTTTACCTATTGTAAACCGTGAAATACCTATTATAGCAGATGAATTTGTAGAAAAAGAATTTGGAACAGGTTGTGTAAAAATTACACCAGCACATGATCCAAATGATTACCAAGCAGGTCTAAAACATAATTTAGAACTTATTGAAGTATTTGATGACAAATGCATTATGAAAGATTTAATGCCAGAAGTAAAAGGTATGACTGCAATAGAAGCAAGACCAATTATAGTAAAAAAACTAGAAGAGTTAGGTGCTTTAGTTTCAATTGAAGATTACACACATAATGTTGGAAAATGTGAAAGATGTAAAACAACAATAGAGCCACGTGTTTCAGAGCAATGGTTTGTAAAAATGAAAGAATTAGCAAAACCTGCTATTGAAGCTGTTAGAAATGATGATGTTAAGTTTATACCAAAAAGATATGAAAAAACCTATTTTAATTGGATGGAAAATATTCAAGATTGGTGTATATCAAGACAATTATGGTGGGGTCACCAAATACCAGCTTATTATTGTGAAGAATGTGGACATATTAATGTAGCAAAAGCAAAACTAGAAAAATGTGAAAAATGCGGTTCAACAAAATTACATCAAGACCCAGATACCCTAGATACCTGGTTTAGTTCTGCATTATGGCCATTTTCAACATTAGGTTGGCCAAACAAAGAAGCAGAAGACTTAAAAACATTTTATCCAACTAATGTACTAGTAACTGGATACGATATTATATTCTTCTGGGTAGCAAGAATGGTATTTTCAGGTTTATATGCTATGAAAGAAAAACCATTTAGCGATGTATTAATTCATGGAATTGTACGTGATAGCCAGGGAAGAAAAATGTCAAAAACGCTAGGAAATGGAGTAGATCCAATAGAAGTAATTGATGAATATGGAGCAGATGCATTAAGATTTTCTGTGTTATCAGGAACAACAATGGGAAATGACATTCGTTATATGCCAGAAAAATTAGAACAAGCTTCAAATTTTGCTAATAAAATTTGGAATGCAGCTAAATTTGTTATAAGTAATACACCAGATGAAGAAAAAGTAAAAGAATTTTGCCATAAGGTATATAATAGCGATACTCATAAATATAATCCTGAATTATTAGAACTAGAAGATAAATGGATATTAAATAAACTTGACAAATTAGTAGTAGAAGTAACTAGAAACATAGAAAACTATGATTTAGGAGTTGCTATTGATAAAATATACAATTTTATTTGGAATGAATTTTGTGATTGGTATATTGAAATAGTAAAACCAAGAATATATAGCCAAGATGAAGAAACAAAAGTAGCAGTAAGTGATATATTGAATCATGTCTTAAGAACAGCTATGAAATTATTACACCCATTTATGCCTTTTGTAACATCTGAAATATATGACAATTTAGTAAAATACAGTGAAAAAGATTTAATGATTTCGGGATGGCCTGAAATAAGAAAAGAATTTGTATTTGAAAAAGAAGAGCAAGTTATCGAAGAGATTAAGGAAATAATAGTAGAAATACGTAATATTAGAGCAAACAAGAATATTCATCCTTCTAAAAAAGCAGAATTAATAATAGTAACTAAAAAACATAAAGAAGAAATAGAGCAAGCAAAAGAGTTTATCTTAAAGCTAGGATTCGGAAATAAAATAACTATCAAAGAAGACAAAACAGGCATACCAGAAAATGCGATTAATATTATCAAAGAAAGTATTGAACTATATATGCCATTAGAAGGACTAATTGATTTAGAAGAAGAAAGAAAAAGATTAAAAGGAGAAAAAGCAAAACTAGAAGCAGAGGTAGCTAGATGCGAAAAAATGTTATCTAATCCAGGATTTATAAATAAAGCTCCTCAATCAAAAATTGAAGAAGAAAAAGCAAAACTTGCAAAATATCAAGAAATGCTAGACAAAGTAAAAGAAAGTTTAAAATGAGACAAATGGGACAGAGCAAATCTGTCTCATTTTTTTGTCGCTTTTTGTCAACGACTTCTGTTAAATCGACAAAACTTCTTATTTTTTACTCTTGGAAAAAAATGGAAAGAGTATTATAATACAAAAAGAAAAACTAAGGAGGAGATAAAATGGAATCTAAATTTTATGAAAAGGACAAGCTTCTAGTTTTTAAAATCACAGATGAAATAGATGATTATAGTGTACAAAAGATAAGGAGGAAAGCGGATTATGAAATGGAAAGATATATGCCTAAAAAAGTTATATTTGATTTTGATTCTGTCACTTTTATGGACAGTGCAGGAATAGGTTTAATAATAGGTAGGTATAAATTTGCAAGAATGTTAGGAGCGAAATTAGAAGTAAGTAATCTAACACAAAGTGTAAAAAAGATATTTGAAATGAGCGGAATTTTAAAATTGATATCAGTAACAAATTTATATTAAGTAGGAAGTGTCCCAAAATGGACAAAAATGTCCAAAAGGAAACGTCCCCAATTGGACACGAGAAAGGAAGAAGAGAAAATGAAAGAGATTTATAATAATGAAATGAAATTAGAGTTTATTAGCAAATCTTCAAATGAGGCATTTGCAAGAATTGCTGTTGCAGCATTTGCTTCACAATTAGACCCTACAATTGAAGAGTTAGCAGATATAAAAACTGCAGTTTCTGAGGCGGTTACTAATTGCATTATTCATGGATATGATAAGAAACAAGGTATTGTAAAAATATAAGCTAAGTTAAAAGAAAATGAAATTATTATTGAAATTTCTGACAAAGGAAAAGGAATTGAAAATATTGAAATTGCAAAAGAGCCATTATATACTACAAAACCTAATTTAGAAAGATCTGGAATGGGATTTACTATAATGGAGAGTTTTATGGATAAAATGGAAGTTGAGTCTATTGTAGGCTTAGGAACTAAAATAACAATGTCAAAAATAATCAAACCAAAACAGGAAGATGATAGTGACGAATTTGAAATGCTTACAACGACTTAAAACTAAAGATTAAAGAAGAAAAGTGGGGAAATTATGTACGAAAATGACATGAAATCAATTATAAAAGCCCAAAAAGGAGATAAGATTGAATTAGAAAGATTAATTAAATATAATAATCGGATTAATCTGGAGTATCGTAAGAAGATTTAATGGAAGAGGCTATGAATTAGAAGATTTGTATCAAATAGGATGCATGGGATTTATTAAAGCAATTAAAAGGTTTGATACTAATTTTGAGGTAAAACTTTCAACTTATGCAGTTCCTTATATGATAGGAGAAATTAAAAGATATATCAGGGATGATGGACCAATTAAAGTAAGTAGAAGTATTAAAGAATTAGGAATTAAAATAAGGGAATTACAAAGAGAATATTTAAATAAAAAAGGGAAAGAAATAGAAATAGAAGAAATACATAAAGAATTAAAAGTTTCAAAAGAAGATATTACGCTTGCAATAGAAGCAACAAGAAATGTAGAATCTATTGAAAGTGCAACATATACAAATGCAAAAGATGGGAATAGTATTAGTTTAATTGAAAAAATTTCTACAGAAAAAGATGAAGAAGAAATAATAGCTAATAAATTAACTATAAACCAATTAATTGATGGGCTGGAAAAAAGGGATAAAGAAGTAATCATGTTAAGGTTTTTTAAAGAAAAAACACAAGCACAAGTTGCAAAAATATTAGGAATCACACAAGTGCAGGTATCACGAATTGAAAGAAAAATCTTAAATAACATGAAAATGAAATTAAGTTTTTAGGAGAAGGGAGATAAGGTAAAATTGAAAAAATTTTTCATCTATTTTTTTGCGTTCATTTTTATTTGTTTTATTCTCCCGGCTCTATTGACCAAAAGAAACATAGAAACTTCTTCGAATGTTCAGGCGGAAAACCTAAATGCGACAAGCGAGGCACAAAACAATGAAGAAAAATATAATTATAAAAATTATGGAATAATAAAATTATTACATCATGAAACAGGAGAAGTAGAAGAAGTTGAACTAGACACTTATTTATGTAATGTAGTATCAGCAGAAATGCCAGCAGATTTTGAAATAGAAGCGTTAAAAGCACAAGCAGTTGTGGCAAGAACATATACAGTTTATAAAATTCAGAATAAAAAACATGAAAATGCAGATATATGTGATGATTCTAATTGCTGTCAAGCATGGGTTTCAAAAGAGGATAGGTTAGCTAGATGGGATGAAAATTTAAGAGAAAGTAATTGGAAAAAAATAGAGGAATGTGTAAATACAACAAAGGGGAAAATTATTACTTATGAAAACAAACCAATCAATGCCTTTTTTCATGCTAATAGCGGAGGAACAACAGAACTTCCAGTTAATGTTTGGGGAGGAGGTAGTAATTTACCATATTTACAAGTAGTTGAAACAGCTGGAGAAGAAGGCTATACACAATATAGTTCAGAAGTTATTTTGACACAAGAAGAATTATTAGAAAAATTGAAGACAAAATATGAAGACATCCAAATTAATTTTGAAAATAGTGAGGACTTAAAAATATTAGAATATACTGACAGCAATAGAGTAAAAACTATTAAATTTGGAAATCATGAACTTTCAGGAGTAGAAACAAGAACTTTATTAGGATTAAGATCAGCTAATTTTGAGATAACAAAACAAGATGATAAAATAAAATTTACTGTAAAAGGATATGGACATGGAGTTGGAATGAGTCAAACAGGAGCAGATACTATGGCAAAACAAGGTAGTAATTATGAAGAAATTATAAAACATTTCTATGTAGGAGTGGAAATTAAAGAAATAAATTCTTTATAAAATATATTTGAATATAATGTATATTCTTCTAAAAACAGGAAATACTTGTAGTAATAAAGTATTTAAGGAGGATTATATGAGAAGAAATTCAAGAGTAAAAAATAATAATGGAAAATCATTAGCTGATAAAATGATTATGTATTCTATTATAGGGATAGTTGTTTTAACAATTGTTTTAATAGGACTATTACTATATAGTAAGAGTCTAAAAGATGAAGTAAAAGATAGTACAATGAGTTTAGAGCAAATGGCAAATTTAACGGGCAATAATACAGAGAATACTGAGAGTGCGAGCACGGATATAGGAAAAACAGTAGAAGAATCTCAAAATGAGGTTAACTCTGTAAATGAAAATGCAAGTAATAATAATACTACTAATACTAATCAGTCAAATACAACTAATACAACTAAGAATACTACAAATAACACAGTAACAAATACAACGAAATCAACTAACAATACAAACAAAACGACTCAGGCAAATGCAACACAAGAAACTGAAACTAAAAAAGAATTAAGTTTTCAAAAACCAGTAGATGGTGAAATTTCAAAAGAATATGCAAAAGATAATCTTGTTTATTCTGAAACTCTAAAAGAATGGGTCACTCATCTTGGGATTGATATAAAAGCTGAAAAAACAACAGTAGTAAAAGCAGCAGAAGAAGGAACAATAAAATCAATAAAAAATGACCCTAGATACGGTCTTACTATTGTAATTGAACATCAAGATGGATTCCAAACAATTTATTCTAATCTTTTAACTTCTGAATTTGTAGTGGAAGGAGAAAAAGTAGAAAAAGGACAAAGTATTGGAACTGTGGGAAATACAGCGGTCTTTGAAATTGCAGATGAACCACATTTACATTTTGAAATATTAAAAGATTCTATTCAAGTCGATCCTAATATTTATATAAAGTAATAATTGATAACATTTAAAATTAAACCAATAATTAATGAAAAAATAAAAGTTATACTTAAGCTGCCTGCATGAACAAAGAAACTATAAAATTAGCTAAATGGCACCTCCCAAAAGGATTTGGGTTCCTCCATTTAGCTAATTTAATATTTTCTAATGTCCATTTAGTTGCACTAGTATAACTTTTATTTTTTCATTAATTATTGATTTTTATTTAAGTTTGAAATACCTTGTGTGTCGCAACCTATTAATATAAAATAAAATGTAAGTTACTCCAATCGCACTGGTTTTTGGCTTATTTGGTCGCATATGCAGTCTTTTAAGGTAATATAAATTTTAATTAAATCTAAACAGTAACAAAATATTAGAAAAAACACATAAAAAATCAAAAATATGTTTGACATTTTTTTGTTTGTATGATATGATGACTGCAAATAAGAAAATAGGAGTGAAGCAATATGCCTAGAAAGAAACCAGAATTAAATAAAAGAGAGAAAGCAATATTAAAGTTTATTGAAAAACAAATAATGACACAAGGATATCC